>CAZZLP010000013.1:0-16251 GCA_964654705.1 uncultured Chitinophaga sp. | reverse complement strand
AGCCCAAATCCCGCTCAACAAAAGCTACCTTTGCAGCGCGGATTTTATGCGAGAGTTATTTACATTGGCACCTTTTTTCTGGAAATACCGGCTTCGGCTGGCTGCCGGCTTTGGGTTTGTATTGCTGTCAAATTATTTTAACGTGCTCTCTCCGCAGATCACGGGTTTTGTGATCGATCATGTGCAGCGAACCCTCTCTTTGCAAGGATACCAGGCCCCCGCCAATTATGCTGCTTACGACAAGCTGGTCTTATTGCTGATTGGGCAGATACAACAATGGGGTAGAGCGGTGGGTACCGTGGTGGCCTTGTGCGGTGCTGTCATTATTTTGCTGGCGTTGTTCAGGGGTGTTTTTTTGTTTTTAATGAGGCAGACGCTGATCGTTATGAGCCGCTATATCGAGTATGAACAGAAAAACCAGATCTACGCGCATTATCAATTGCTGGATGCGGCATTTTTTCGCAAGCAACGTACCGGCGACCTAATGAATCGTATTACAGAAGATGTAAGCCGTGTTCGGATGTTTACCGGCCCCGCGGTCATGTACATGGCCAATCTGGTATCCGTGATTGCCCTCAGTCTTTTTTTTATGTTTCGAAGAAACGGAGAACTCACTTTCTATGTATTGATTCCGCTGCCGCTGCTGGCTATTGCTATTTATTATATCAATAATTTGATCCATCGCAGCAGTGAGCGTATTCAGGAAACGCTCTCAGATCTGACGACCCATGCGCAAGAGACCTATTCGGGTATTCGGGTGGTCAAGGCATTTGCACAAGAACAAGCCTTGTCGGGTTTCTTCAGGCAGATCGCCGAGCGCTATAAAAAGCAGGTACTCGGCTTGGTCAAAGTGGAGTCCTTGTATTTTCCTTCGATCAGTTTGCTTATCGGACTTAGCACGCTTCTGACCATCATGATCGGCGGACTTTATTACATGAATGGAACGCATGATATCAGTATCAGTACCATTGTGGAGTTTGTGATGTACATCAACATGCTCACTTTTCCGGTTAGTGCCATCGGTCTAACGGCGAGTATGGTGCAGCGAGCGGCCGCCTCTCAACAACGGATCAATGAGTTCTTACTGTTGCGTCCTGCCGTGGCCGATGCCCCGGAGGCCACCAGCCCAGAACTGTTGGGAGGCATCAATTTTGAAAAAATCAATTTTACCTATGCCGATACGGGTATCAGGGCACTTCAAGATATTAGTTTCTCTATCAGCCCTGGCGAAAAGGTGGCCATAGTAGGCAAGACAGGAAGCGGAAAATCCACGCTCGTGCAATTGCTACTTCGTCAGTTCGACGCGTTATCGGGTCAACTTTTACTGGATGGTATACCCATACAGCAAATTCAGTTGCTTTCGTTGCGCCGGCAGATCGGTTATGTGCCTCAAGATGTTTTTCTTTTTAGTGATACGGTCAGTGCCAATATCGGATTTGGAAGTGATGTGCTGGATCATCAAAAAATAGTTCAAGCGGCCCGGCTGGCCTGTATCGATAACGAGGTCAGTGATCTTTCAGGAGGATACGAAACGGTGGTGGGGGAGCGGGGTGTTATGCTAAGCGGTGGCCAAAAACAGCGCATTACCCTGGCCCGTGCCTTACTTCGGCATCCAAAAATATTGATACTGGATGATTGTTTGAGTGCCGTAGATGCAAGGACCGAGCAGCAGATCACCGCAGGGCTGCAGGCGTACCTTCAAAAAAAGACCGCCCTCATCGTTACGCATAGAATAGCCAGTCAACTCCAATTCGACAAGGTGTTGGTAATGGACCAAGGAAAACTGGTCGAAGCGGGTTCTCCGACCGAGTTGATAAAGGCCGGCGGGTATTACGCCGATATGTATCGAAGGCAGCAACAGGAGCAGCATCCGCATTAGGGCGCGGATGATTTGGTCGTTTCACAAACATTTTTTTTATTTGTAAGAAGTCAATCTGTTATTAACTAACTGCTTAAAAACAATTATTGTGTCTTACGAAAACCATGACAGAAAACTGGACAGTATCTACAGTAAGCGTATTCGGGCCGGCAAGCGCAGAACCTATTTTTTCGATGTTCGATCTACCAAAGGCAATGACTATTATCTGACGATCACTGAAAGTCGTAAGCGATTTGATGATAATGGATATGATCGTCACAAGATCTTTTTGTACAAAGAGGATTTTAACAAGTTCGTCAAAGCATTGGGTGAGGCCGTCGATTACGTAAAGACAGACCTGATGCCCGATTTTGATTTCGATGCTTTTAATCATGATGAAACCGCAGAAGAGGAGAGTACCAGCCGTCCTCCCACCACTCCTGATGAGGGTACTGTTTCTGCTTCGCAGGGTTCAACTTTCGAAGATAACGGACACACTGCCGGAAAGGAAGGGGAGGAGGTTGACAAGTGGTAATCTTAACTAATTGGTTATCAATAAAAAAAACCAAATTTTTCATTGGTTTCTAAGGTTTTGTTAATCATAATCGAAAAATTCTTTTATCTTTCACCTTAAATCGTGCATATTCTTGATTAGTAGAGCACTAACATTTTTTAAAACTGTAACTATGCAACCAAACTTTACGCTTAGGCAAGTGGAGGTTTTATTTCTGAAACCCATACTTGCTTTTTGTCTTTTGATTTTGATCGGATCAACGGCTGTTGCCCAACAGTTCACCAACGGTCCGATTTCTACCGGTGCCACTACGAGTAACGGTACCGCAGCTCCCACAGGGTTTACCTGGAGTGAGATGCACAGTACGAATACAAATTTCGGCTACAGCGGCAGCGTCGCAGCAGGTAGCTCCGTAGCGGAAGATTTCATTGTACCCGCAGGACCTTCTTGGGGCGTGACCAAAATGACTTTCTATGCTTACTCTACGGGTTTTGCCGGAGCCGCCTCTCCCTTCGATGACGTAAGAGTTGCGATTTATAATACTAACCCCTCCATTGGTACTCCTTCGCCCATATTTGGAGACAGAACTACCAATCGCTTTGCCGCCAGTAGTTCGGCAGCCATCTACAGAATTGCAAACGCGACACCTGGAACAACTCGTTTGGTATTTCGTGTTGAAGCAAACGTCAATGTTACGCTTGCTCCGGGAACCTACTGGGTGGAGTGGTCTGTAGGAACTGCGCTGGCTAGTAATTTTATGCCTCCCGTTACAGTGGCCGGCTCTGCCAACGCCCCCGGCTCAAACGCACTTCAGCGTACGACCACCGGTTGGGCTGCTTTATTGGATGGCACCACGCCTCAAGCCATGCCTTTCTTGATCGATTATGCTACCTCTGGTTGCTCCGGAACACCTGCCCCAGGAAATACGGTTTCTTCTGCTGCCTCGGTTTGCCCTGGTATCAACTTCTCTCTCTCTCTTCAAAACGCAACTCCGGGTACAGGAGTTACTTATCAGTGGCAGTCCTCTCCTGATGGAACTACTTGGACTAACATTGCAGGTGCTACCGGCCCCGGTCTTACCAGAAACCAAACGGCTTCTACTTTCTATCGTTGCCAGGTTACTTGCTCCGGCAATACCGGCACATCGAACGCATTATTAGTTGCTTTGGCCCCTACTTCTGCTTGCTACTGTACACCCACCTATTCATTCGGTTGCGGTTTGGGTGACGCCATTACTAACGTGGCTATTCCCGGTACTACTTTAAATAATGCCTCTGCTTGTGCCACTCCACCTTTTACCTTCTTTAGTAATGTGGCAGCCCCCACGCTGATCGCCGGTGGTACTTACACCGTCAACGTGTCAATGGGCGCTGACCCTAATCAATTTGCTCGTGTTTGGGTCGACTGGAACCAAAACGGAAACTTCAATGATCCCGGTGAGGCTGCAGGAGCTTCTGTAGGAAGTGCCGGAGCCAACGGAACCTCAGCTATCGTCATTACCGTACCTCCCACCGCTACACTGGGTACTACCCGTATGCGTGTAAGAGGTGGTGATGATGTTGCCATTCAAGCTACACAGTCTTGCGGTGCTTCTTCGAGCTCCTTTGGTGAGACTGAAGATTACAACGTAACCATTGCACCTTGTACGCAAGGTGTCTTTACGACTCAACCAGCTCCTTCTACCATCACCTGTGGTGGTAATACGACATTTACAGTTGCAGCTACCGGTTCACTGCCCACCTTTACCTGGCAGTTCCGCACCGGGCCTACTGCCATCTGGCAAGAACTACCCAACGGCGGAATCGTTAGCGGTGCTACTACGGCAACCCTCACGCTCACCAACGTGCCTACTACCTGGAACGGATATGAGATCAGAGCTATTCTGCGCGGCGCCTGTACCGGAGCCAATCCCAGTAGTGGCGCAACCTTGACCGTCAATCCGGTTCAAACAGTGGTGAGCCCTGCATCGGCCGATATCTGTGCCGGTTCTATCCAGCGTTTGACCATCACCAACTTTGCATCAACTTCTGCCCCTGTTACCGCCAGCTTTACCTCTACCGATGTGCCCAAGCTCGTTCCCGATAATAACACTACCGGTGCCAGCTCAAACATCACTGTAAGCGGATTACCTGCCGGTGCTTCATCGGTGGGCTTGGCAGTTCGCTTCAGCATTCCTGCCCATACATGGCCCGGAGACTTGGTCATTGTGTTGAGAACACCCAATGGACAAGTGCTGAACCTTGACTACGAAATTTCTAACACAGGCTGGGGTCCCGGACAAGGAATGGTCAACACGATCATTAGCTCTACCGGAACAGCTGCTTTATCTTCTGCTATCTCTAATCCTGCTACGACCTTTACCGGTACCTACAGGGCTGACCGTGTTGCCGGAGCTGCTGCAGGCCCTGCCGCTCTTCCACCCACGACCGTAAATTGGGCCGATGTATACGGACCTGCCAATGGTGTTTACACACTGGGTCTTCGCGATAAGTATGCCGGCGATGTGGGTACGCTCACTGCCTGGTCCCTCGATGTAACATATGTTGTACCTAGCTATGGCGAAGGTGTATGGACAGCGGCCCCTGCCGTTGCCGGAACCATGTTCCTTGATGCAGCCGGAACCATTCCTTACAACGGAACACGCGAGGATACCATTTTCGTTCGTCCTACTGAGAATACCGTTTATTCTGTATTCTTTAACTCTACCATATCTCCTTGTACCTCTGCTCCTGCATTGGTGCGTGTCAATGTTGGTGTGCCCATTACCACCCTTGCTGTACCAGGAACAGCCGCAGCTTGCGTAGGAAGTGGCTTTACCCTTACCGGCAGCCATGCGGCCATTCCTGCCACGAACGCGGCGGCCATCTACCAATGGCAGCAAAGCGCCGATGGCGGAGTTAACTGGACCAGCATTACCGGAGCTACCGGTCTTACACTCAGTGTACCTTCTACTACTGCTGCCATGTCCGGTATGCGTTACCGTCTGCTTGCGCAGTCAGGTGGTTGTGCAATCGCAGTTTCTAACAGTGCCGTTTTAACTGTTAATCCTTTGCCAACCGTTACATTGTCTGCTCCTGCCACCAGTCTGGTGCCTGGCAGAAACCTTACCGTAACAGGTACAAGCTCTCCTGCCGCCGCCGCTTGGTCTTGGTCACTGAATGGTGCTTCCATTGCCGGAGCTACGGCCACACAATTGGTTGGTATCGACGGATTGGGTAACTACCAAGCGACCGTTCGCGACGTGAACGGTTGTATCAACAGATCGAATGTCTTGGCCATTACCGGCGAGGCTTCTGATAAGCTCTTCATTTATCCGAACCCCACCGCGGGCGCCTTCCAAGTTCGCTACTACTATGCGGGTGATGCCAATGAAAAGCGTACGATCTCTGTTTACAACCCGCTGGGTCAGCTGGTGGCCGTAAAGTCCTTTAACTTGACTTACAATTCTGGTCCTTACATCAGAATGGATGTAGACCTCAGTGGTGCCGCCCGTGGAACCTATGTGGTTAAGGTGGCCCACGAATACAGTGGTAAAGTCGTATCGGGTCTGGTACTGGTACAATAATCGAACACCAATCATCACTATAGAAAAGTCCCCGGTACTACCGGGGACTTTTTTTGTATCATGTTGTTGCAAAAGAAGTAGCGGAAGGGGAAGGGTTTTGCTGGGGCAATACCCTAACGCATGGCCTTATAGCAATTGATAAGACCGTTGGTCGAGGAGTCGTGCGAATAAACGGGTTGCTTGTCTTGTAGTTCAGGAAGGATCTTTCCGGCTAATACTTTGCCCAGTTCTACGCCCCATTGATCGAAGCTGTAGATATTCCAAATAATGCCTTGTGTAAAGATCTTATGTTCGTAAAGGGCGATCAGTTCACCCAGCGTAAACGGGGTGATCTTTTTAATCAAGATCGTGTTGGTCGGGCGATTACCTTCAAAGACCTTGTAGGGAAGCAATTTTTTGATCTGCGCGACAGATAGGCCCTGTTGTTGTAAGGCTGACTTTACCTGAGCGGGTGTTTGTCCATTGAGCAGGGCTTCGGTCTGCGCAAAAAAATTGCTCATCAGTTTTTGATGATGATCGCCAATAGGGTGATGCGAACGAGCCGCTCCGATAAAGTCGCAAGGGATCAGGGTAGTGCCCTGGTGAATCAATTGGAAGAAGGCATGCTGTCCGTTGGTGCCGGGCTCTCCCCAAATAACGGGCCCCGTACCATAGCGAACCGGTTTTCCGTTGCGGTCGACACTTTTACCGTTACTCTCCATATTGCCCTGCTGAAAATAGGCCGCCAGTCGGTGCAGGTACTGATCATAGGGTAAGATGGCCTCGGTGTCGGCTCCAAAGAAGTTGCGATACCAAATACCGATCAGGGCCAGAAGAGCAGGTATATTATGTTCCAGGGGCTGTGACCTGAACTCCTGGTCCATGTATTGCGCCCCTTTGAGCAATTGCTCAAATTGATCGTACCCGATGGTCAGCGCAATGGAAAGACCAATCGCGCTCCAAAGCGAGTAACGACCACCGACCCAGTCCCAGAAGACGAACATGTTGGCGGGGTCTATACCAAATTTAATGACCTCTTTTTCGTTGGTGCTGATGGCCACAAAATGTTTGGCGATATGCTTTTCGTGTTTGGCCTTTTGCAAAAACCATCGGCGAGCTGTAAAAGCGTTCGTCATGGTCTCTTGCGTAGTAAAGGTCTTTGAGGCGATCAGAAAAAGGGTTCTTTCAGGATCGATCTTTGCCAAGACAGAAGCAATGTGCGAGCCGTCCACGTTCGATACAAAGAAGGATTCTATATCTTTTTTCCAATAGGGGCGAAGGGCTTCGGTGACCATCTGAGGGCCCAGGTCACTGCCGCCGATCCCGATGTTAACGATATATTTTATTTTTTTTCTGGTGTATCCAAGCTGTTGACCGCTGTGAATGGCGGCACAGGTTCTTTTCATTTGCTGTTGCACTTTTTTGACAGCGGGCATAACGTCTTGCCCTTGGTAAAGAACAGGCTGTTTCGAGAAATTCCTTAGGGCGGTGTGCAGTACGGCCCGTTGTTCCGTTTCGTTGATGGGCTGGCCGGTAAATAATTGCTCGATGGCTTCGGGCACCTTGCATTCGCGGGCCAATTGCAACAACAAGGCCAATGTTTCTTCTGTAATATGATTTTTAGAGTAGTCGACCACCAACTCTTTGGCACAGGCCGAGAACTTTTTAAAGCGATCTTTATCGATTGCAAAAAGTTGTTGGAGCGTTACTTTTTTTTGACGGGCATAATGTTTTCTTAGTTGTTTCCATGCCCCGGTAGTCGTAGGATTGATCTTAGCTAACATAGCACTACAGCGCGTTGATTAGTTCGATGGTCTTATGGATATCACTTTCACTGATGTCGAGATGGGTGACCAGTCGGATTCTTACCGGACTGATAGCATAGGCCAACACACCCTTTTCTTTTAAGGCCGCTACCAGGGCAGGGGCCGACTGACCTGGCAGTAATTCAAAGATGATGATGTTGGTCTCTACAGGCAGCAGCATCTTTACAAAAGGACGTTTTGCGATACACTCCGCCAGCAGTTGCGCATGCCGGTGATCTTGCTCCAGCCTTTCAATATGATGATCCAACGCATAGATACCGGCTGCGGCCAAAGATCCGGCCTGTCTCATACCGCCTCCAAAGACCTTACGGACACGACGAGCCTTTTTAATAAAGGTGCGGCTTCCCAGCAACAGACTTCCCACTGGACACCCCAGACTCTTGCTTAGGCAAACCGAGAGGCTGTCAAAGGTCTTGCCATATAGGAGGTAGGCTTCTTTTTTTGCAACAATGGCATTCCATATGCGGGCTCCATCGAGGTGCAGTGCCAGTCCTTTTTGCTCGCAACATTTTTTGATAGATACGATCTCTTCAAAATCGTAACAACATCCTCCTCCGCGGTTGCTGGTGTTCTCGAGCGAGACCAGACGGCTAACCGGTCGGTGCACATCGTCGGGCTGAATAGCCTCCAGCACCTGCGAGGCGGTAATGCGCCCCCGGTCTCCGTGCAATAACTTTACGGAGGCCCCGGCATTAAAGGCGATCCCGCCACCTTCGTATTGGTAAATGTGAGAATTCTCTTCGCAGATCACCTCGTCTCCCGGTTGGGTATGGCATTTGATGGCGATCTGATTGGTCATGGTACCCGAGGGGCAAAAGACGGCTGCCTCCATGCCAAAGAGCCGGGCACATTTTTCTTCAAGTTCGTTGATCGACGGATCCTCGCCAAAAACATCATCACCCACGGGGGCAGCTGCCATGGCTTCCCGCATCGCAGGGGTGGGCCGGGTAACCGTATCGGATCGGTAATCGATGGGCTTCGCGCTCATTGCTGCAAGTTAACAAGCCCCGTCGGTTTTGCGCGTTTTTAGCAGCTATCTTTGTAGAAATTCATTGCCTATGCCCTCCTTTGATATCGTTAGTAAGGTCGATGCTCAGGCGCTCGATAACGCGGTCAATGTTACCCAGCGTGAGATCACCAACCGTTTTGATTTTAAGGGTTCGCACATACTAATCGAACTCGATAAAAAATCTTTCCAGTTAAAACTCGAGACCGACGACGATATGAAGATGCGCCAGTTGCTCGACGTACTCATTAACCGGGCCCACAAGCAAGGCATTGCTCCGGAGGCTTTCGATACGGCCAAAGAGGGGAGTTTGCAGGGAAAGGTTTGGAGAAAAGAGGTCAAGGTACGCAACGGACTGGTTCAAGACGATGCCAAAAAGATCGTCAAACTGATCAAGGATTCGGGATTAAAGGTACAGGCCTCTATCAACGACGATCTGGTGCGTGTTACCGGAAAAAAGATAGATGACCTCCAAGCGGTTATCCAGCTTTGTAAAACGGCCTCTGTGGGGGTGCCCTTGCAGTATGTTAATATGCGCGATTGATTTGGTGAGCAAGCCCACTTGCCCTACCTTTGCCGTCCACTAATTAATAATCTTTACGGCAAAATCCGTAAGACCTTAAAAATCATATTATTATGAAAAAAGGAATCCACCCCGAAAGCTACCGCATGGTGGTGTTCAAGGACATGAGTAACGGGCACTCTTTTTTGAGTCGCTCTACGGCCGCTTCTAAAGAGATGGTCAAATGGGAAGATGGCAATGAGTACCCCCTGATTAAACTAGAGATCTCTAACATGTCTCACCCTTTCTTTACCGGTAAGAATATGCTCGTGGATACGGCAGGACGTATCGACAAGTTCAAAAAGAAATACGCCAAAAAGTAATTGGTCTTTCGCTTTGTAAACTCTTCATAAACGCCTCGGTAGTTCGGGGCGTTTTTTTTTACTTTTACGCATCTTATGCCGAAGCAGCAAATTGTTTTTACCGAAGAATTCTGTCAGCCAGAGCTGCTTTTTCCTTTTACCCTATGTCGCTCCATGCAGGATATTAGGGTGGGCATTTTGACCATTCGCGAAAAATGGGAAAAGATGCTGCGACTTTCTTCTGTCGATAAAAAGCAGAATAACTACAAAGACAGTACGTGTCATGTCGATTTCGATCAGCTGCGCACGGGCGACAGTTGGTGGCTGTTACATGGCAATGTTTTGCCCACGCCCTCACTGTGTAAAGCCGTGACGGCGTTGCAAAACGGCGATTGTCTGCTCGATAAGAACGGCAGTGCCATTGCTTATAGGATTTCAAAAAAACAAGTGATCGGTGCACATAAGGTCAAGATGCAACGAAGCGTTTCTTTTTCTGAAGAAGTTCATGCGCTTGTCTATCCATGGGATATGCTACGGCTTAATGCCTGGGCGATCAAAGAAGATGTCTCGTTGTTGACTCGTGGCAGAAAGTCATCGCCCATACCCAATGGGACCAGGGTCATAGGAAAGGGGAAGCTCTTTATAGAAAAAGGGGCAACGCTGCTGCTGGCCACCATCAATACCCAAGAAGGGCCTGTCTACATTGGCAAGCAAGCCACCATTATGGAAGGAGCCCACATTCGGGGACCTGTTGCGATTGGCGAGAAGGCCTGCATAAAGATGGGCGCTCGCATTTATGGAGCCACTACAGTGGGGCCTTCTTGTACGGTAGGAGGAGAGATCAAGCAATCCGTTTTGTTAGGGTACAGCAACAAAGCCCATGACGGTTATTTGGGCGATGCCGTGATCGGGCAGTGGTGTAACCTGGGGGCCGGCACCACTAATTCCAATATCAAGAATAATGCAGGTCCTGTAAAAGTATGGACCCCAGCGGGCGAAAAAGAAGTGGGACAAAAGTGCGGGGTCATGATGGGCGATTATTCACAAACGGCCATTAATAGTGCCATCAACACGGGTACCGTTATCGGCGTCGGCTGCAATGTGATGGGGCAAGGGCTTACACCGGGCTATATTCCTTGTTTCTCTTGGGGACAAGATGGAATCGAACGCTACCGATTGCCCGAACTGTTACGGGCCATTGCTCGCTGGAAACAACTAAAACAACAATCGCTCTCTTCGTACGAAGAATCGCTGCTTACTGCTGTCTATAAAAAATACTGACATGTCTTCTAGAAAAAAGATCGCTGCTGCCAATTGGAAAATGAATCTTACCCTGCAACAGGCTACCGAATTGGTCAAGGGTTTGCTGGGGGCCACCGATATTGTCAATGACCCGCAACAAGTGATCCTCGCCGTTCCTTTTCCTTATTTGCAGGTTGTGAGTGCCTTGGTCAACGGTCATGCCGGCTATTATGTAGCCGCTCAGAACTGTCATCACCTGACGGCAGGCGCTTACACCGGAGAGGTGTCGGCCGCTATGTTGGCCTCTATGCAGGTGCCGTATTGTCTGGTGGGTCACAGCGAACGCAGAGAGTACAACGGAGAGACCAATGCTATGCTTGCCGAGAAGTTAATGCGTTGTATCGAGAACACGATACGTCCGGTCTTTTGTTGCGGCGAACCGCTGGCGGTTCGCGATATGGGCACACAGAACGATTATGTGACCCGACAGCTGGCCGAATCTCTTTTTGCACTCAGTGCCGAACAACTTAAAGAGGCCGTCATTGCCTACGAACCCATCTGGGCCATAGGGACGGGACGCACCGCCAGCAGCGCGCAGGCACAAGACATGCATCGACACTTGCGAAACGAATTGGCAAGACAATATGGCGATGCTATTGCCGCAGAAATTCCTATACTTTATGGCGGGAGTGTAAAGGCGGCTACTGCCGCTGAATTATTCGCCTGTCAAGACGTGGATGGGGCGCTGGTAGGAGGTGCTTCGTTAGTAACTGCGGAATTTACGGCCATTGTTGGCGCGCTGTGAGTGCTCTAGTGTTTGAGTAAAGAAGCCATGATAGAGATATATTCCTGCATACAGTCCTCTGCCGATCGTCCGCGCAACCCCGCCCACGCATCGTGTTTGGCGCGGGCTACAAAGTCAAAAGGGTTAGCAGGAGGGTCTTGTACATTATCTCCCTCGGTCGCTTGCTTATAGAGCGAATAAAGCTGCAAAAGCGTTTCGTTGGAGGGTCTTTCGGTGAGTTGCTTGCTATTTGCAACGGCTTGCTCGAATCTTTCTTTCAGTTCCATTTTTTTATTTTAAAACCTCGGCTATAACGGTGCCTATGTTGCCGCTGGGCATTTGAACATGCAGCAAGGCGGCCAGCGTGGGAGCGATATCTGTCATGTAGACCTCACGGTGGGTAACTCCTTTTTTTATTCCCCAGCCATACCAAAGCAATGGAATATGCGCATCGTAGGGATTCCATAGCCCGTGTGTGGTGCCGGTTGTTCCGTAGGCGTCAATATAG
Organism: uncultured Chitinophaga sp.; assembly: GCA_964654705.1. Lineage (GTDB taxonomy): Bacteria > Bacteroidota > Bacteroidia > Chitinophagales > Chitinophagaceae > JJ008. The sequence goes on along the minus strand of CAZZLP010000013.1, from coordinate 4,105 downwards.
CCGGGTTTTAAAATAATTTGGAGGTCACCGCTTCGGTTGGGATGATAACCGTTGTTGAGCATTTTTCTGACCGGCTCGGGCAGGGGTATCAGGTTCAGATCTTTGATCGCGAAAGCTCTGTCGATACCGGGTTCTTTGATTAGTTCTTTTTGCAGCCAGCCAATGACATCAGACTTGTTAATGCCGGCCGAGTCCAGTTGCGGGTGGTCAAGATGAAGCTGGTAGTTATCGTCGCTAACGATCAATTTTTTTAGCCGGTACATTTTTTCGAGACCTGCGTTGAGTCGGTCTATGATCTTTCCCATAAAGACCCTGCCACCGGGTAATTTGTTTTCAAGACTAAATTCAGGAACATGGGCTGCTCCATGGTCGGCGGTCAAAAAAACAGTGTATTGTCCTTTGCCTACTTGCCCATCGAGCCAATCAAAGAATTGACCCAAGGCAATGTCGAGACGCAGCATGGCATCTTCGGCCTCCACCGAGTTAGGGCCAAAACTATGACCGATATAATCGGGAGAAGAAAAGCTTATGGCCAGCAGATCGGTAATAGCATCGCTTCCCAAAGACGCTGCGACAAGGGCGGCTTTGGCAAAGGCAAAGGTCAAATCATTGCCCATCGAGGTCGTATTGATCTTTCCGTAATCTTTACCGACGTATTTCTTAAGGTCGTAAGGAAAACTCTCTCCGAATACCTTGTTCTCGTAGGTTTTATTGTCTTCGGTGCTGGCCTTGTACGTGGCAGCAGGGTATAAAAGAGACCAACCGGCGTTATAAAAAGAATCGGGAAGTTTTCGCTGGTTGAATTTTTCTACCCATTCAGGAAGGGTCTGGGTATAATAGCTGGAGGTGATCCAGTTTCCTGCCGAATTATCGTACCAGTAAGCACCGTTGGCGCTGTGACCGGCCGGTAAAATGGCACCGCGATCTTTGATGGCCACCCCAATTACTTTGGCCTGAAAATTCGTTGCCAGTCGCAGCTCATCCCCGATGCTGGTGACCAGCATGTTTTTGGGGCTCATCTTTCCTTGCGAGCTGGTGCTGCCTACGGTATTCACCGATTTATCTTCTGTACAGTAAACAGTTCGTTGTAGTTGGCTATCCCACCAGGCGTTTCCGGTTATACCACTAATGGCGGGCACCGTACCGGTATAGACCGTGCTATGTCCACAGGCGGTGATGGTCGGTGTGTAGGGTATCAGCGTTTGTTCGCAACTATGCCCCTCACCGAGCATTCTTCTAAACCCGCCTTTTTCGCTGTAGCGGTCGGCATAGCGATAAAGATAATCCCAGCGCATCTGGTCCATGACCAATCCGACCACCAAACGGGGGCGAGAAGGTTTCGAAGCAGCCATGGCCGCAGGCGTTTGTGCCGGCACAGGGCTCAACGACACCAACGAGAGTAACGAGCAAAGCAAGATGGCAAAGCGCATAAGCAAAAATTGTATAGCAAAGGTAAAAGGGTAAAACCGAAAACCCCGTAAAGTTTGCGTTAACGAATGGGGGTGCAATGTTCTGAGAGGATCTTTACTTTGCCTCGGTGTTTGATAATAGTAACGCTGCAGCGTTGCCGGTCATCGAAACGTTCGCCGTGGTAGAATCCCTTGCCGCTCCAAATGGAATTGACCACCGCGGCATTACCATCTAGCTGTATCGATAACTGTTCTCGCGACATGTCTTGCACCTGGTAGATGTCCGAAGCGGCCGTGGCCAAAAGTGCTTCACGCGAAAAGGTTTTTCCCGACTGGGTAAAGTACAAATAGTGGGGAGAGAGTACGGTGTCTACCAGGGCCGGCATTTTTTGTTTCCATCCTTTATCGAATTTTTCCATAACGCGGGTCACTTCTTGCTCCGTGAGTATATCCTCCGGGGCCCGGCAACCGTTCAATAGGATGCTCAGCATTAGCAGCAGGGCTATTGTAGCGTTCGGTAGATTAGCTATTTTTCTCATTTTATATTATTGTCATTCGAAAAAAGCAGCTGGTATTGCAGCGAACTCCAATTGGTGCGTAGCACTTGTACGATCCAATATTTTTCATGCGTGTAGATCTCGAGTAATCGTTGTTGGTCTAAACTCGATACATGTTGGTTTTCGTTAAGGGCTCTCCAGCCGTATGTTTTCTTGTTCAGTGTCTTATTTAACCATTGCTGTGCGGTGGGTTCGTCTTTGCACCAGTACTCCTCTGCGTAACACTGGCCGGTACTATCGAAAAGCAGGCGTAGGTCTACGGTCGCAGCAACAGGTGTGGCAACTATCTTTTGTTCATTAGAGGATTGCCAAGGCGAACGTTTTTTTTCTTTTCGGTAACGGGTCTCGGTTTTTATACGACTTTGTGCCTCCTTTTCAAAGAGCCCTACATAGTCTTGTGTCTTGCCCATGGCACCAATCGCCAGCAACGGTACTGCCACCAGCAGTCGGTTTACGGCCCATCGTTGCTTCCAAAAATTAGTCGCTGCCATGTTGCAAATGTCCTGTAAAATTACTGCCTTTTCCTACTGTGAAGCCATTGGTCAAAGGCCAACTTGGAGAAGCTGCTCAGGTTGCGATCGGCGGTAAGTCCGCCTTTTTGTGCAGCGAGAACGCCATAGCGCACGTCTTGCAGCCCTTGTATGGAATGCGCATCGGGGTTAATGGAGAGTAGTACTCCTTTTGACAAGGCCTTGTCGATCCATTGCCAATCTAGGTCCAGGCGGCGGGGATGCGCATTGAGTTCGATAACCACCTGATTGGCGGCGCAGGCATCTATGATCTTTATATGATCTATGGGGTACCCTTTTCTGCTCAGCAACAGACGGCCCGTGGGATGGCCGAGAATACGGGTATAAGGATTTTCGATGGCCTTGATAAGTCTTGCCGTGGCCTTTTCTTCGGACATGCCGAACTGGCTGTGCACCGAAGCGATCACCAGGTCGAAGCTGGCCAGCACTTCGTCGTTATAATCTAAACTGCCATCCCCGAGAATATCACTTTCTATTGAGCGGTAAATGGTAAAGGGGGCCAACATTGTATTGAGTTGTTCTATCTCTTGATGCTGCGCGGTCACTCGCTGTGCATTGAGTCCGTTGGCATAGGTGGCCGATGCGGAGTGATCGCTGATGACCATGTACTCCCATCCTTTTTCTCTACAGGCCATGGCCATTTCTTGCAGGGTATTACTGCCATCGCTCCAATTGGGGTGGGCATGAATGAGCCCTTTGATGGAGTGGGGTCTATCAGCTCAGGTAATTCTTTTTGCAATGCTTTTTGTAAAAAGGTGCCATCTTCTCGTTGACAAGGCGCTACCAGTGGGAGCCCCCTAGACAAAAACATCTCCTGCTCGGTTTGGGCCTTTTCGGCTAACAAGTTATCCACGATGGGAAGTGATCTGAATTTTTCTAAGAAACCCGCAGTGCCCGTTGTCCAGAATTGACTTACGGACAGCGGTTGATCAGTAGCATAGAGCTTTAGCCGTAGTCCGTTCTTTAACTCGTACAACAGCGTTTGTTCGGTCTCTTCCAGTAAGGCGGGTGGATGCGCCGTTAAGAATTTTGGCTTGATAAGAGCAACGGGCTGGGTTATTACGAATTCCAGCTCTTCGAGAGTAATGGCTTGTCGCCGAAAAGCGCCCGTTACGGCCACATTCGAAACACCGAACAACTGTACCAGATAATTCTCTATAGCAGCAAAAACGGCATCGGCCTCGGCATAGAGCAGTTGACCCTGGTGCTGCAAAAAGAACTGGATCGATTCGATCAGAGACTGTTGGGTTTTGGCGCCAAATCCTTTGTAAGCGACCAACCGATTCTCTTGGCAGGCATAGAGTAGTTCACCTACCGACTCTATCCCCATCTCTTTCCAGATGGCATGGATCTTTTTGGGGCCAAGCCCCTTTAATTGCAACATCTCGATTACTCCGGGCGGGGTGAGCCCTATTTGTTCTTCGAGTAAGGATAGTTTTCCGGTATCCAGCAATTCCTCTACCGCCTTGGCCGTGCTTTTTCCAATGCCGCGGATGGTCAGCAGTTTTTCGCGGGGAGTCTGGCTAAGGGGGTAGGGCAGTTTGTCGATGGCAAAGGCGGCAGCCCCGTAGCTTTTTACGCTAAAGGGGTTAGCCCCGTGAATATCCAG
>CAZZLP010000012.1:0-16255 GCA_964654705.1 uncultured Chitinophaga sp. | reverse complement strand
GCCGACACAAGGATTTTCAGTCCTTTGCTCTACCGACTGAGCTACCGCACCATCCGGGCTCCAAAGCCGGAGCGGATTGCAAATATAGGCCTGAAAATCATACCAAGCAAGCTAAACAAGTCACTGCCATTGCTTCAGCACCGCTGTGTCGGGGGTCACGTCAAAGAACTGCATCGTTACTCGAGTCGGAGCCGAAACCCCTTTCGGAGCAATACCCTCTTAAACACGATCTCCCGATAATTATTACGTTCATACAAAATCCCGATTTGCTTTTTACTTAGCAGCACCAGATCGCTGTAGGCGGTGAAGTCTATTTTTGGGTCGTCGGGCCGAAGATCGGGTTGATGATCGATCAATAAAGAGATGAACCATGTCTTTCCTTCATTCTTACTTACACGTAGGGTTAAACTATCTCGATGAGTTTGACTAGCCGGATTAGAAAACGCGAGTACAGCTTGCCCTCGTTGCCATCCAATGTTTAATAAGCTCCCCTGACACACCGGGTCTATCAACCTCGAATCAAAATAACTACTATCCCAGCTCTGTCCACCATTGCCGCTAACCGAGATGATACGCGAACGCAAGAGACCGGATTGATAGCGGCTATTTAGTAACAAACGATCACCCGATAATTCGGCAGCGGTCGATTCATTGCTCCCCTGCACGGATACCGACTCGCTGAGTTGAAAACTGTTTCCATGGTCATTCGAATAAAATCCGTGAGCATGATAGTCTTTAAAAGCACGAAGTGGTTCGCCTGCAGAGTGATTAGCGGCGATGTAGAGACGCCCGCGGTACGCTCCTTTTTCTATTTGTAGGCCATGACCGGGGGTATTGGCATACGATCGCCAATCATCGGGCGGACCGTATCGGTGAACTTGTGTCGAAATATCTAAGGGAGCCGACCATGATCGTCCCCCATCTGTAGAGGTGATGTACCAAATCTGTCGAACACCTTTTCCTTTTCGAACTTCGTTCTCGTGGTTGTTACCGGTGTTATAGAACAAAAAGATCCTACCCTGCGGGTAAGCGGGGTCTAAACGATCAACAACCGGGGCGGGATTACCGGCTTGCAGCGAGTCAGCATCTACAATTATTTGCAGCGAAGACCAGCTCCGCCCTTTGTCTAGGCTGCGCTTCATTACAATATCAATATTTCCAAAATCGCCGGCATGACGGACCCTTCCTTCGCAAAAAGCCAGCAGATCGCCGTTGGGCGCTTGAACGATGGCCGGTATCCGAAAGCTGGCATAACCATTTTCGCCGGCAGTAAAAACGATTGGTTGGCTCCAAACCCAAAAAGTAGATAAAAAAAATAGTACACCGCCTATAACCCGATTCAAAGTGTACGTTGCCTGTCGTTGCGCTAACCTCATCCCGATAAATAGTATTATTTTGGTGATCAGTAAGGTACTTTAAAAAATTGCAAATGAAAAAATCATATTATCCACGCAGCGTTGTCTTCTTCTTTGGTGTGTTGTGTAGCACAGCCGGTTCATTGAGCGCGCAGCTGCAGCAACAAACGCAGCCACAAGTACAGTCCCCACCGCAACTGTCTGCCATTGAAACCAAGATCGGTAAAACAATCGAGCAGCAGTGGAATACGACGCTTTCGTTATTGCAACAATCGGTCGACATCAACAGCGGTACTTATAACGTAAAAGGAATACGCGCCGTTGGCGATCTCTATGCAAAGGAGCTCCGGGCATTGGGATTTACGGTCGAATGGGTGGCCTTGCCTGATTCAATGCAACGCGCGGGCCACCTGGTGGCTTATCGCAAGGGAGTACAGGGCAAGAAACTTTTTTTGATCGGGCATCTCGACACGGTGTTCGAGCCGGATATGCCCCCGAATCCCTTTACGAAACTGAATGATAGTACGGCTACCGGACAGGGCGTTAACGATATGAAGGGGGGCGACGTTATGATCATTGCAGCGCTCAAGGCGCTCCATCAACAAAATTTATTGAACAACACCTCTATTACTGTTTATATGACGGGCGACGAAGAGAATGCCGGTTATCCGCGAGAGGTTTCGAGAGGCGATTTTATATCGCGTGCAAAAGAGCACGATATCGCCTTGGCATTCGAGACTGCTTCCGGGATGAATACGATTGCTACGGCACGCCGCGGTGCCAGCGGCTGGCAATTAGAGGTAGAAGGCAAGCAGGCGCACTCGTCCGGCGTTTTTGGTACGGCGGGCTATGGGTCTATTTATGAAGCCGCGCGTATCATCAACAGTTTTCGCGAACGATTGAGTAAAGAGCAATATCTCACTTTTAATCCGGGGCTTATTGTAGGCGGATCTGAGGTAGCCTATAACGAAGAAGCGCAACAAGGAATAGTGTCTGGCAAGACCAACATTATCTCTCCGCGCACCTATGCCAACGGTGATCTGCGCTTTATTAGTGAGCAGCAAAAAGAGCATGCGCGTACAGCCATGCGAGAGATCGTTGCACAGTCGTTGTCGGGCACCAAAGCCACCATTCGTTTTGTAGATGGTATTCCTTCGATGCCTCCTACCGAGGGAAATACAATACTGGCTGCTCAACTAAGTGATGTTAGCCTGGCATTGGGTTTTGGCAAGGTCGATCCTGGTAATCCGGGTAGTCGCGGGGCGGGGGATATTTCTTACGTGGCGCAGTACCTGGATTGTTTGGATGGGCTGGGAGCCAGTGGGCGCGGAGCGCATGCACCCGGCGAAACAATCAATTTGTACGAATACCTCAAACTCACTCAACGGGCAGCGGTATTCATCTATCGGTTAACCAGGTAGTATTTTTTCCTTAGATTTAAGTTGTTAAGCTCAATGCGATGCGGAAAATTATCCTATCGTTCCTGTTTTTTTCTCTTGCATTTTTAGTTTCCTGTAAAAAAGATATTCCGGATAACGGCTCAGGCAATCCGCCGGTCATTACGATACCCGATAACGATCACTTGTTGCCGGGTAACCCCAGCGATGCACAAACAAATCCGGTACTGACCACTAATTATCTAAAGGATAACAGCTATTACAAGCTCAGCTATAATAGTGTTACGGCAACACCCAACTGGGTGGCCTGGCATCTGCAGAGCGAATACCTGGGCACTGCTCCGCGACAAGATGATTTTCGTTCTGACAATGCGTTGCCGACGCCTTGGTATCGGGTAGTCAGAACCAGCTATTCGGGCTCGGGGTTTGACCGCGGGCATAACTGTCCTTCGGCCGACCGGACTGCTTCGGTAGCGGCCAACTCATCGACCTTTCTAATGACGAACATGATTCCTCAGTCTCCTACGCTTAACCAGGGGCCTTGGGCAGGGTTAGAAGATTTTACGCGGAGCAATTTGGTGGGTACGGCCAATGAAGCCTGGGTGTTTATGGGTACTTATGGTAACACGGGGGGTGTAGGAAGTAACGGAGCATTAACGGCCATCGACAATGGTCGTATCAAAGTGCCGTCAAAAGTTTGGAAAGTGATCGTGGTTATTCCTAAGGGTAATAACGATCTGTCTCGGTTGAATCGTTCGGCTACGGTGCTTTGTGTAAGTATGCCCAATGACAACCGTTTGTATACGGTATCGAATAAAAACGCCTGGAGAGATTATCTGATTTCGGTAAGCGCTCTCGAAATAGAGTCGAATGCGAGTGGAACGCCGCTTAGTTTATTTTCTAATGTGGATGCCACGGAGCGAACCTTGCTCAAGGCAAAGATCTATCAGTAAAAAAAGTTGGGTAAAAAAGACAGATTCGGCAGAGGATCGATCCACCGAGATCAACTTTGATCAATATCCGGCCAATGCGATCAGCAGCGATCAACACCGATCAGTAGCGAACCAACGCAATCAAAGCCCGTACTTGATTAAAAACTTAATCCGCATAATCTTAAGCTGCTCCCACGTAAAATCAAACTCGGCCAGTTCTTCTTGGGCCACCTGCAGCGAAGAGGTCTCGCAGCTTTTAAAATAATCCATGATCTCTTCTTGCTCGGAGCGATCGATCATTTCATCGATGGCATAATCCAAATTAAGCCGGGTGCCGCTGGCGGCAATGGTCTCGATCTCTTCGAGCAATTCGTCCAGCCGCCACCCCTTATTTTTGGCGATCGTCTCGAGCGGGACTTTTTTATCGGTATTCTGAATAATATAAACTTTATCGCCGCTTTTATTGACCACGCTCTTCATGACAAAATCGTCGGGGCGCTCGATCTGGTTTTCTTCTACATACGATGCGATCAGTTCTACAAAGGGCTTTCCGTATTTGATGGCCTTTCCCTTGCTTACGCCTTGGCACTTCTCGAGCCCTTCGAGTGTAATGGGATACATGGTCGCCATGTCTTGCAATGAGTTCTCCAAGAAGATAACGAAAGGAGGCAGCCCTCTTTTTTTGGCCTCTTGAGCCCTTAGTTCGACGAGTTGTTTTAATAAGACCTGATCTATCGCTATGGTTTCTGTCTCTTCGGCCACTTCCCAATCATCATCGGCATCGGCCTCTTCGTACATTTTATTTAATACAATAGTGAACGATTTGGGCTTTTTTAAGAATTGGGCACCTTTCTTGGTAATCTTGAGTATCCCGTATTCTTCGATGTCTTTTATCAGGAGCCCTTCCAGGATCAGCTGTCTGATCAACGATTGCCAAAAGAAGGGTTCCTTGTCATTGCCACTGGCAAAGGCCGACAGCCCTTCGTGACGGAACATGGTAATTTGCGGGGTAAGCTTACCGGTAATGATGTGGACCACATAGTCGGTAGCGAAGCGTTCATCCAATTCCTCTATGGCTTTTAGGGCCAGCGTCGCCTCTTCTTTGGCCTCGATCTTTTCTTTGGGATGTTTACAGTTATCGCAGGCCCCGCAGTTCTCTTGATCGTACCACTCGCCAAAATAATTCATGAGCACCTTTCTTCTGCACACGCCGGTCTCGGCAAAGGCGACGGTCTCGTTGATAAGCTGAGCGCCCACTTCGCGTTCACTGAGTGGTTTGTCGCGCATCAGGTGTTCGAGCTTGGACACATCTTTGTGCGAATAATACAAGATGCATTTTCCTTCGAGCCCATCGCGGCCAGCCCGGCCGGTCTCTTGGTAGTAGTTCTCGATGCTTTTTGGAATGTTATAGTGAATAACAAAACGGATGTCGGGTTTATCGATGCCCATTCCAAAGGCGATCGTGGCACAGATTACCTGTACGTCTTCTCCTAAGAATTGATCTTGTCTTTCGGCGCGCACTTTCGAATCGAGACCGGCATGATAGGCCACGGCCTTGATTCCGTTGGCCATCAAAATATCGGCGAGCTCTTCGGTAGTTTTTCGGTTAAGCGTATAGATGATACCGCTCTTTTTTTTCATTCCTTTAATAAAGCGAACGATATTCTCTTCGGTCTGTGCTTTTTTGACCTTGGGCAGTACCTCATAATAAAGGTTGTGCCGGTTAAAAGAAGACAAGTAAATATTGGGATTGCGCAGCTCGAGGTTCTTGACGATATCACTTTGCACCTTAGGGGTTGCCGTGGCCGTAAGCGCTATCATCGGCACGTCGGGGTTGATCTGCTCCATCATCTCGCGCAAGCGGCGGTACTCTGGTCTAAAGTCATGCCCCCATTCCGAGATACAATGCGCCTCGTCTACGGCAAAAAAAGAAATGGTCAGGTCTGCAAAGAAAGACAGGTTCTCTTGCTTGGTGAGGGTTTCTGGCGCCACATAGAGCATCTTGGTCTTGCCACTGGCCAGGTCATCGTGCACCTCGCGGATCTCTTTTTTACTAAGGGTGGAGTTTAGAAAGTGGGCCACATCGTCGCTACTGCTGTATCCTCTGATCAGGTCGACCTGGTTTTTCATAAGGGCGATCAGGGGAGAAACGATAATGGCCACGCCCTCACTCACCAGGGCGGGTAATTGGTAGCACAGACTTTTTCCACCCCCCGTGGGCATAATCACAAAGGTGTCCAGTCCGGCCAGCAGGCTCTCAATGGCCTTTTCTTGTGTGCCCTTAAAGGAGGTGAACCCAAAATACTGCTTGAGGGCCTGGTGTAAGTCGAACCGTTTTGAACCGGAAGGAGCAGGTTTTCTCTTCTTGGCGATCGTTCCCATTAGATGGCTTAAGGTACTCTTTTTTAATGAGCAGGTGCACGTTTAAAACAACGAAAAACCCTGCTTGTTTAACTTTTTTTATAAAAAATGACAAAAAAGATAAAAATACTTGATATACAATGCTTTAGGTATTATAATTTTACCACTTTCGAGGAGCGAGGGCTGGTCAGAATAAATCAAGTAAATTTGATCCGTCATCCGGTTATACTAACACTTGTTAGTTTCTCTGAAGACCTTCTCTCCATGAACGACCAGGTTAAAAAAATTGCCTTACAGACCATCGATCTCGAGGCGCGCTCTATTCAGGCCCTCAGTCGTTCTATCAACAGTGATTTTGAAAAATCCGTTCAGGTAATTGCCGATTGTAAAGGACGGGTCGTGATCAGCGGTATCGGAAAAAGCGCTGTGATCGCACAAAAAATTGTCGCCACATTTAATTCTACCGGTACTCCCTCTTTATTTATGCATGCGGCCGATGCCACGCATGGCGATCTGGGAATGATCAGACCCGAAGACGTGGTCATTATTATCAGCAAGAGCGGAGAGAGCCCCGAGATAAAAGTATTGCTGCCATTGATCCGCAACTTCGGCAACCCTCTCATCGCAATCGTGGGTAACACGAGCTCTTCGCTGGCAGAAGGGGCCACCTATATTTTAGATACGACGGTCGAGTCGGAGGCCTGCCCTCATAACTTGGCCCCCACCAGCAGCACAACGGCTCAATTGGTAATGGGAGATGCCCTGGCGGTTTGTTTGATGGAGCGCAAAGGATTCAATGCGGCAGATTTTGCCCGCTATCATCCCGGAGGGGCTTTAGGAAAAAAATTATACCTGCGTGTTACCGATTTGTCGGCACGCAATGCGAAGCCACAGATCAGATTGTCCCAGTCCGTTCGTGAGGTGATCGTTTCAATGACCACAGGCCGATTGGGTGTAACAGTGGTTGTCGATGACGGTGACCAGGTGTTGGGAATCATTACCGATGGAGATCTCAGACGAATGCTCGAAAAAGGAACCCCGATCGATTCACTTACGGCTGCCGATATAATGACACCCTCTCCGCGCACCATTCATCCCGAAGAACTGGCGGTGGTGGCCCTGGAGGTGTTAGGAAAGAATCATATCTCGCAACTGGTGGTAGCTAACGAAAAAAACTATGTGGGCGTTTTGCATATTCACGACCTGATGCGCGAAGGCCTGATCTAATTTTATCTTATGCATTCAAATCATTATGTGGCTATTATGGCTGGCGGCATCGGAAGCCGCTTTTGGCCCATGAGCCGCAGTCGTTATCCCAAGCAATTTTTGGATATTCTCGGCTTAGGGCGCACCTTAATACAGCAGAGCTATGACCGTTATAGTAAAGTGGTGCCACCCGCTCATGTGTTTGTGGTAACGTCCGAAGAGTACGTCTCGATCGTAAAAGAACAGTTGCCCGATCTACCGGCCGCAAATATCGTTGCCGAGCCTTCGAGAAAAAATACGGCGGCCTGTATCGCGTATATCGCCTTTAAGCTGCAAGCCATCAATCCCGAGGCGGTCATGATCGCCGCACCGGCCGACCATCTGGTCACCGAGACGAATTCATTTATTGCTGTAGCTCAAACGGCATTGCAGTTCGTAGAACAGCAAAACGCATTGGTCACGATCGGCATCAAGCCCTCGCACCCTAATACCGGGTACGGATACATTCAGCACGAGTTGACGGCGGTGGCCCCAGAGGTATATAAAGTAAAGACGTTTACCGAAAAACCCAGCGAAGAGATTGCCCGCGCCTTTATGGCCAGCGGCGATTTTTTATGGAACGCAGGCATCTTTACTTGGAAGGTCTCGGCTATATTAGAGGCGATGGAAACACACCTGTCCGAAGTATTCGAGGTCTTTGCTGCAGAGCGCGCCCATTTTAATACAACACAAGAAAAAAAGGCGATCGAAAAGATCTATCCTTTATGTACCAATACATCGATCGATGTGGGCGTAATGGAAAAGGCAAACAATGTATTTGTGATTCCGGCCGATTTTGGCTGGAGCGATCTGGGTACCTGGAACAGTGCCTGGGACAATATGGAAAAAGATTATTTTGGCAATGCCGTTGTCGGTAAGCAAGTGATGGTGGTCGATGCTAACAATTGTGTGGTACACGTTCCCGATCACAAGCTGGTGCTGCTGCAAGGGCTCCGCGATTATATTATTGTCGATACACCCGATGCGTTACTGATCTGTAAGAAAGAAAAAGAGCAACAGATCAAAGAATATGTGGCAGAGGTAAAACGTAATATGGGCGACCAATATCTATGAGGCTCTTGTCTAAATTGCCTGCTGTCGGCACTTCTGTTTTCGCCACCATGAGCGCATTGGCGCAAGAACACCATGCCATTAACCTGGGGCAGGGGTTTCCGGATTTTCCGATGAGCGAGACATTGATCGAGCTGGTCCACCAGGCCATGCAAGAGCAGCATAACCAGTATGCACCCATGGCGGGTTGGTTACCCCTGCGGGAAGCGATCGCAGAAAAGATCTCTTTTCTCTATCAAACCAATGTCGATCCCGGATCGGAGATCACGATCACGCCCGGTGGCACGTATGCCTTGTATACGGCGTTTACTACCATCTTACAGCCCGGCGATGAGGTGATCGTCTTTGAGCCGGCCTATGACAGTTATATTCCGGCCATTGAGTTGAACGGGGCTAAAGCAGTGCGCATCTCGCTGGTCCATCCCCATTATGCCATCGATTGGGAAGTGGTAAAGACCGCGATTACGCCAAAGACCCGCGCCATTTTGATCAATACGCCGCATAATCCTACCGGAGCGGTCTGGTCCGAACAAGACATTGCCTCGCTTCGTGCGGTGGTAGAGAGCACAGACATCCTCATTATCAGCGATGAGGTCTATGAGCATCTGATCTTTGACGGAAGACAACATTGTTCTATTCTTCGGTATCCCGATCTGTTCTCGCGAAGCTTCGTTTGTTTTTCTTTCGGAAAAGTATATAACTGTACGGGCTGGAAGCTGGGTTATGCCGTAGCACCCGCGTTCTTTATGCAGGAGTTTCGAAAAATTCATCAGTATAACTGTTTTAGCTGTCATTCGCCGGTACAAGTGGCCTTGGCTACGTTTTTAAAACAGCGAGAGCCCTACCTCGAATTAGGGGCTACCATGCAGGCCCGTCGAGATCTGTTCATTGACTTGCTCAAGGACACACGCTTTGACCTATTACCCAGCCATGGTAGTTATTTTATCTTGGCTACCTATGACCGTATTAGCCAAGAAGGCGACAAAGCGTTTGCCATTCGACTAACCCGCGAAGTGGGGGTCACTCCAATACCGGTCTCTGCCTTTTACGCCGATGAGCAAGATAATAAGGTGTTGCGTTTTTGTTTCGCCAAAAAGCAGGCTACGCTAGAGGCCGCCGCTATCCGGTTGCGGGCGATATAATTTTATTAATTTTAGCTATATGAATCAGGCAATCGAGACAAACCGGCTGCGGCAGCTTTTTTTAATTGCCCTTATCTTATTACTTGGTGTCGTCTTGTTCTATCAACTTTACTCTTTTTTTCCTGCCTTGCTGGGCGCTCTTACCCTATACATACTACTGCGAAACCAATTCAATTATTTGAGTGAGAAGCGAAAATGGAAGAAAGGGGCTGCTGCGCTTTTGTTGATGTTCGTCTCTTTGATCGCCATTTTGTTTCCGGTCTATTTGTTGGTACAAATGCTTTCGGGTAAGATCGCCTTTGCCTTGCAACACTCCGGCGAAGTGGTTACCTCGCTGCAACAATTGGCCGCCGACATCGAGCAACGCTATTCCATTACGATACTAAGTGACGCGAATATCAACAAGCTGGGCAGTTGGCTAGCCGGGCTGCTGCCGCAGATACTGGGGGCTACCTTTAATACGGTATCCACTACTTTTTTTCTCTACTTTATTCTTTACTTTTTATTTGTCAACGGCCAGTCGCTCGAAAAAGTGTTGCTCGAGTACAGCCCTTTCAAAGACGAGAATACCGGGTTGCTGGAAAAAGAAGTCCATACCATGGTAGTGGCCAATGCCGTGGGTATTCCGGTGGTGGCTTGTGCACAAGGTATTGTAGGATTAATCGGCTATTGGATTATTGGTGTTCCAGATCCGTTTTTCTGGTTTGGGGTTACTTGTATTGCAGGGATGCTGCCTGTCATCGGTGCGGCGTTGGCTTATATACCGCTTATTCTGATCTTTCTTGCAGACGGTCAGTATGGGCAAGCCATTGCTATGGCCCTTTTCGGATTTGGTATTATTGGTACCGTAGATAATGTGTTGCGATTTACCCTGCTTCGACGAATTGGTGATGTACATCCGCTCAATACGGTATTCGGTGTCATTGCTGGGCTAAGTCTGTTTGGCTTTATCGGATTGATATTCGGTCCGCTTCTTATCTCGCTATTGCTTTTATTGATCCGCATTTATGTAAGTGAGTTCGTAAAAAAACAGCCCCTGTATTCATGAGGCGCTTTTATGGACAAGACAGTTTGAATCTGCTTTCAAAGTTGAGCGTTCGCCGCGTGTGGAATGCGATCACCGTACTATGCAGTTATTATATTAGCCGGTATACGGGCCGGGCCGTTCAGTGGGGGCTTCCGATCTCGATCTCGATAGAGCCCACGACTTCTTGCAACCTGCGCTGTCCTGAATGCCCCAGTGGATTGCGTTCATTTACCCGCGCAACCGGCATGCTCGAGACCGATTTTTTCAGAAAGACCATCGACCAGTTGCACCGCGAACTCTTTTATCTGGTCTTTTATTTTCAGGGAGAGCCTTATTTGAATCCCTCTTTTTTGGACATGGTCAGCTATGCCTCGAAAAAAAAGATCTATACGGCCACTTCTACCAATGCTCATTACCTGACCGATAACCATGCGCGCCGCACGATCGAGAGCGGACTGGACCGTCTGATTATTTCTATTGACGGCACCACGCAAGAAGTATATCAACAATACCGCATAGGTGGCCAGTTAAACAAAGTGCTGGAAGGAGCGGCCCGTGTGGTAAAATGGAAGAAGCAGCTTAATAGTAAAACGCCCTTTATCGTTTTTCAGTTTTTAGTGGTGCGTCCCAATGAGCACCAGATCAATGAGGCTCGTTCGCTGGCCCGCACCATCGGCGTAGATGATATTTGGTTTAAGACGGCACAGGTCTACGATTACGAGAACGACCCTCACGGGTTAATTCCCACACTCGATCAATATAGCCGTTACCGACGCACTCCGCAGGGTACCCGATTTAAAGGAGAACTCGCCAATCATTGCTGGCGTCTGTGGCACGATCCCGTTATTACCTGGAACGGGCTGGTCGTTCCCTGTTGTTTTGATAAGGATGCCCAGCACCAGTTGGGAAATCTGCAACAACAATCATTTGCCGAAATCTGGCGCAGCGAGCCGTATCGTCGCTTTAGGGCAACGCTTTTGACAGGAAGAAAGCATATCGATATCTGTTCTAATTGCTCGGAGGGGACCCGTGTCTGGAGCGACTAGCCCCAGCCCTTCGAAATGACGTCGAATAGCGTAATTTTGACCAATGAGATTATCCCTGTTCACTCTGCTGTTGCCACTACTGTTTTCTGCGTCTGTTTTCGCTCAACCCAAGTTCGAGTTCAGGGGCGTATGGATCGCTACTGTAGCCAATATCGACTGGCCTAAAAGCGGCATGACCGATCCAGTGCAGCAACGGGCCGATTTTATAAACATCCTCGACCAGCATCAGCGAAATGGTATGAATGCCATGATCGTACAGGTGCGTCCGGCGGCTGATGCCTTTTATCCCTCTTCGTACGAGCCTTGGAGTGAATTTTTGACCGGTCAGCAAGGAAAGCCTCCAATGCCCTATTGGGACCCGCTCGCGTTTATGATCGAAGAGACGCACAAGCGGGGTATGGAATTTCATGCTTGGCTAAATCCTTACCGGGCCGTGCAAACCATCGGTAAATCGTCTATCGCACCGGCCCACATCACTAAAATTCACCCCGAATGGTTTTTGACCTATGGCGATAAAAAATATTTCGATCCGGGCAATAAAGAAGCGCAGCGGTTTGTGGTGCAAGTGGTACGTGATATCGTAGAACGCTATCCGGTAGATGCCATTCACATGGACGATTATTTTTATCCGTACCGCATAGCGGGCAAGGAATTTCCGGATGCCACTTCGTACGCCCGTTCGAACTCTCCTCTTGGTAAGGACGACTGGCGAAGAAGCAATGTCGATACGATCATACTGGCCATCAGCAAGGCCATCAAAGCTGCGAACAATCAAGTTCGTTTTGGAATCTCACCCTTTAGTGTATGGCGTAATAAGGACAAAGACGAAAGAGGCAGCGACAGCCGGGCCGGTCAAACCAATTACGACGATCTGTATGCCGATATTCTGCTTTGGTTAGAGAAAGGGTGGATCGATTATGTAACGCCGCAGCTCTATCTTGAGATCGGGCACGATAAGATCGCGTACGAAAAGCTGCTGGACTGGTGGAGTCGTAACGCGTATGGCAAGCACATTTACATCGGGCATGGAATTTACCGGGCGCTCGATAAAAATCAATCAGGTTGGAAAAATCCCCTTGAGCTACCTCGGCAGATTCAATTGCTCAGAGACAATCCGCATGTGCAAGGCAGCGTTTATTTTAGCAGTAAATCTTTTGCAAACAATCCCAACGGGTGGAACGACAGCTTGCGAAACAACTACTATCGTTATCCTGCCTTGTTGCCCGCTATGTCCTGGATGGCCGGAGAGGCACCGCTCCCGCCAACCGTATCGGTCGTTTCTCGTCAAAGCAACGTACTTCGGTTTAGCGTGCGTCCTGCAGCGACGAACCGCAGTGCGATCAAATATTTTGTGTTGTATCGTTTTCCTGCCGGACGCCCGATCGCCTCGCTGGTCAATAGTGGCGAATATATTAACGGAATCATCGTAAAGCCGCAGGGATTTGAGCAAGAGATACTATTGAAAGAAGGAGCGGATCGGTTTCAGTTCTATGTAAGTGCGGTCGGAAAAAACAATAAGGAAAGCGAACTGGTGCCCGTTACCGCATTGGTAAAGGATTAGCAGTATATAGTCATGGCCTTGCAACAGCGATTACAACAAAAACTGCAACAGCGTCTATCGCCGCAACAAATTCAGCTGATGAAATTGCTGCAGGTTCCTACGGCCAGTCTGGAAACTCGTATCAAAGAGGAGCTCGAAGAAAACCCCGCTCTGGAGCTCGATACCGAACGCTTCGAAGAGCGTACCACTACTACCGACGAGAGCGAACCCGCTACCGATAATCTGGAACCCGAACAAGAGACCGATACCTATGATACGCTCAGCGTAAGTGATTATGTGCACGATGACGATGACGAACCCGGCGATTACCGCCTAAAGGACGATCATATTCCCGAACTCTCCAACGATGGTCCCTTGCCTTTACAATCGGGCACCACCTTCTATGATGCGTTGCTCGATCAGTTGCAGGTACTAAAACTCAGCGAAAAACAATCGATCATTGCCGAGCAAGTCGTCGGCAGCATCGACGAAGATGGGTACCTTCGAAGGGACACTTCGGCCATGGTCGATGACTTGGCCTTTCGGCAAAACGTAATCGTTACGGCCGAGCAGATAGAAGAAGTGATCGCTCTAATACAACAATTCGATCCGCCAGGCGTCGCGGCCCGAGACTTGCGCGAATGTCTGCTGATACAATTACGCCGCAGACCCGAGCAAGAGGGGGTGGTTTTACTGGCTATTCGGGCCCTTACGGATTATTTTGAGGAGTTTACCAAACGACATTATGATAAAATACAAAAGGGGCTTTCCATTTCTGACGAAGCACTCAAAGAGATCGTACAGCTGATTACCAAGTTAAACCCAAAGCCCGGTGGTAACAGCAGCGAAGGCAGCCGCGAACAGCAATATGTACTTCCTGATTTTTTTATTTATCAGCAGGCCGGCAAGCTCGATCTGACGCTCAACAGTCGTAATGCACCCGAGCTTCGGATTAGCGAAGGATATCGCGATATGCTCAAGGATTACGAAAAGGGTTCCAAAAAAGATAAACGACAAAAAGAGGCCGTTCTTTTTATTAAGCAAAAAATCGATGCCGCCAAATGGTTTATCGATGCAATTCGCCAGCGCCAGCAAACCCTACTGCTGACCATGCGTGCCATCTTGGATTATCAGCAAGCTTTTTTTCTTTCGGGCGATGAGTCTGACCTGCGACCGATGATCTTAAAGGATATCGCACAACGTACGGGACTCGATATTTCTACTGTCAGTCGCGTGGCGAACAGCAAGTACGTACAAACGGAGTTTGGAACGTTTCGGCTTAAATTCTTTTTTAACGAGGCGCTCCATACCGACAGTGGAGAAGAGGTCAGCACCCGCGAAGTAAAGAAGATGTTGAGCGATCTGATCGGTGCCGAAGACAAACAACATCCGCTAAGCGACGATCAGCTAACCGAGTTGTTACAAGAAAAAGGCTATACCATCGCGCGTCGTACCGTGGCCAAATACCGCGAGCAATTAAATTATCCGGTGGCACGGCTGCGTCGTGAACTCTGACAGCCGCTGTATTGGGCCTTCTTTCTTTTCGGGTGTTTTGGCCGTGCTTGTTGTTATGGACCTACCTTATCGGGTATTTCTTTTTTCTAATTGATGTTTGCGGATGGTAGTATTGATAAGTGACTGCCAGATAGCCGGCACTTCTGAATAGCCTGTTTTGCTTAGCGCTGCCACCCATCTTTTTGAATTCAGCTCTCCCTTTAAAGTGGAATAGATCTTTTTTCTGCTGACAATCTTGCAAAAATCAACAAACGATGCCGTGTCGCTCGCATACTGTTTGTAGCCGGAGCGGATACCCTTGGTCTTGAGTAAATTATTTTTCCCTTTGACTCCAAAGAAGTTGTTTAGTAACCGGCAATTGCGGCTGGTGCCAGATGATGATTCGATGATCGAGACCCCCAGTATCAGCGAAGCGGGAATACCATATACCGTTTGAAGCGAATCGGCCAGCGGTCCATATTTTGAAATGAACTTTTCGGGTTGAGCGATAGCGGTACTGCTGCCTATTAGCAATAGCACCATTATTGCCGTTGCCGGAAGTACCGACAAAAAGGAGCGCGGGTAACAACCTCTTTTTATTCTTTGGTCGCAAAACATTGGCAATAAAGATAACGATCTTGTTTTTTAGGTATTTACGTACTTTGCAATCAATCACTTAGTCGATGGTCATTATCAGCAGCGAAAACGTATCGTCAAGGCCGTGGCCGCTTCGCTTTTTAGCGCAGTTGGTCTCTTATGTGCTGCATCCGGTGTTTATTCCGGTATATATGGTAGCCTTCTTGTTATTTGAGCATCCTTTTCATTTTCTTGGCTATACCGACCGACAAAAAGTGATGGTCTTGTTGCAGGCATTGGCCATGTATACTTTTTTTCCGTTGGTCACGGTCGGTTTGTTACGGGCGCTCGGCTTTGTCCGGTCGTTTCACTTGCACGATCGCAAAGACCGGATTATTCCACTCGTGGCTTGTGGTATCTGGTATTTTTGGATCTGGTACGTGTGGAGAAACCTCGATGGGCAATCACCGGTTACCGTGCAATTGGCCCTCGGTATCTGGTTGGCCGCTTCGCTGGGGCTGCTGCTAAATAGTTATGCCAAAATAAGCTTGCATGCGCTGTCGGCAGGGGTATCCCTTTGCTTGATGCTGCTGCTTTCGCTGCAAGAAAATCTTCACTATGGCATGTGGCTAAGCATCACGATCTTATTGACCGGGCTGGTCTGTTCGGCAAGATTTATCGTTTCCGATCATCGCGCTATCGAGATCTACGGAGGATTATTGGCCGGGGCTTTGTGTATGCTCGTAGCCTGGGTAGTGGGGTAGGCTTTCCAATTTATTGTTGGGCAGAATAAGACAAACATCGGTATCGACAAAGACGCGTGTCATCTTAGTATTTGTGTTATTAGTTTGAAAATCAATCTTTAATCAATAATACAATCTTACAATTTACCTCGCAAGGGGCTCCTTTGCCAGAAAAATCCCCAAAAATAGTTCCAAAATAATTAGCGTTTATTTGCTAAAAGTATTAGCTTTGATATTTCTAAAACGAATACTATGTCAGTCAACAACGAGAAATTAAAGGCGCTCAAGCTTACGATGGATAAGATTGAGAAGGATTATGGAAAGGG
>CAZZLP010000011.1:0-17242 GCA_964654705.1 uncultured Chitinophaga sp. | reverse complement strand
GTTTCGTACCAAATTTGCCTGCGAAATAAAGGGCTTTGACCCTACGCAATTCATGGACCGCAAAGAGGCCCGAAAGCTCGATCGGTTTACACAACTGGCCCTGGTGGTCAGCGATCAGGCTATGCAACATGCCGGATTAACGAAAGACAACATCAATCCCGACAGGGTGGGGGTCGTCTTTGCCAGCGGTATCGGAGGACTTACCACGTTTCAGCATGAGGTCACCGATTTTGCAAAAGGAGACGGCACGCCGCGTTTCAATCCCTTCTTTATTCCAAAAATGATACTCGATATTGCCGCGGGGCAGATCAGTATGCGACACAATTTGAGGGGTCCCAATTTTGCCGTGGTCAGTGCTTGTGCCAGTAGCACCAATGCGATCATGGATGCCTTTAACTTGATCCGGCTGGGCAAGGCCGATATTATTTTAACCGGAGGAAGCGAAGCGGTGATCAGCGAAGCCGGTGTCGGAGGCTTCAATGCCATGAAGGCCATGAGCGAGCGCAATGATGATCCAAAAACAGCCAGTCGCCCCTACGATAAGGACCGTGATGGTTTTGTCATGGGAGAGGCCACCGGTATGTTAGTTTTAGAAGATCTCGATCATGCCATGGCCCGCGGGGCCACGATCTATTGCGAAGTAGCAGGTTGCGGCGCCACCGCCGATGCCTATCATATTACCGCACCGCATCCCGAAGGACTCGGTGCGCGCAATGTAATGCTGGCCGCTCTCGAAGATGCGGGTATGCGCCCCGACGAAATTGATTACATTAATACGCACGGAACGTCTACGCCCATTGGGGACGGGGCCGAAGTAAAGGCCATTACTGCTGTTTTTGGAGAGCATGCCTATCAACTTAACATCAGTGCTACCAAATCGATGACGGGTCACTGCCTCGGCGCGGCCGGTGTTATCGAAGCGATCGCGAGTATCAAGGCCGTGATGCACGATGTGGTGCCTCCGACCATCAACCATTTTACAGACGATCCCGAAATAGACGCGCGACTCAACTTTACATTTAACAAGCCACAGACCCGGACCGTTCGTGCTGCGCTTAGCAATACGTTTGGTTTCGGTGGTCACAATGCCTGTGTGATCGTACGCAAATACAACGCCTAACGTGCTGTTGCCATTTTTGAACCGGCTGCTGGGTTTTTCTTCGACCGATTTTTCGAAAGAGCTCTCGCAGGTGTTGGGCTATCGTCCGGGTTCCCTTCATTTATACAAAACAGCACTAACGCATCGTTCGGTCAGTGAATCGACCGATACCAACAACGAACGGCTCGAATACCTGGGCGACGCCATACTCAGTGCATTGGTGGCGGACTATCTTTTTAAACGCTATCCGTACCGGGGCGAAGGATATTTGACCGAGATGCGCAGTAAGATGGTCAACCGCCAACAGCTTAACGAGATCGCGCTCCGCATGGGGCTAAAGAAGATCACGCGCTATAACCGTACCGATTCTTCGCTTCGCATTAGTCATATTTTTGGCAATACCCTAGAAGCGCTCATTGGAGCGGTGTACCTTGATATCGGTTACCGCCGCACCGAAAAATGGGTCATGAACAAGGTCATCATGCCTCATATGTTCGTAGACGATCTCGAAACGCTCGAGATCAATCATAAGAATAAATTATATGGATGGGCCAATCGCAACGGGTCGGTGCTCGAGTTCGAGACCATCGAAGAGAAAGTCGAAAATGGCCGAAGACTTTTTACGGTGGCGGCTCTACTGAATGGAGAGAATCTGGCCATCGGAAAAGCGTTCAATAAAAAAGACGCTTCGCAATTGGCCGCACAGGCAGCGGTAGAGAAATTGGGCAGCAGGCTCAATGATCCGTCCTGATCTCCTGACAGAGCTCTACGAGCACCCCATTCGTAGAAGTTGGATGCAAAAAACAGATCAGCTTATTGTCGGCTCCTTTTTTGGGCGCTTGTTGCAATAACGTAAAACCGGCTCTCTCTAATCGCTGCATTTCGGCAACAATGTCGGTTACCTCAAAGGCAATATGATGAAGCCCCTCGCCTTTTTTGGCAATATAGCGGGCGATCACCCCATCGGGGTCTGTGCTTTCGAGCAATTCTATCTTGCTTTGCCCGGTTTGAAAAAATGCCGTGTTTACTCCCTCATTTTCAACTAGTTCAGTCTTGTAACAGGGGGTATTAAGCAATTGCTCGTACAAGGGAATTGATGTGCTTAGCGAAGTCACTGCGATGCCGATGTGTTCAACTTTATTCATGTGTTTTGCTTAAAAGGTTGCTAAGATTCTTTTAATATGAAATTACCGCATTCAGATAGAACCTTTTGCGATAATTTCGCGTTTTAATAAGACAAAATCCAGATCAATCATATGTTGCAGTTTCCCATTTACTTAGATCACAATGCCACCACCCCCTGTGACCCCCGCGTGGTAGAGGCCATGATACCTTATTTCACCAATAGTTTCGGAAATGCGGCCAGCCGTAATCACCCTTTTGGATGGCAAGCAGAAGAGGCGGTCGATTATGCCCGCGAGCAGGTGGCCAAACTGATCGGTGCCGATCCGAAAGAGATCATCTTTACATCTGGCGCCACCGAAGGTGATAACCTTGGTATAAAAGGCGTTTTTGAGATGTATGCCAGCAAAGGCAATCACATTATTACCTGCAATATCGAACATAAGGCCGTATTGGATACTTGCCGCCATCTCGAAAAAGAAGGTGCCGAGATCACCTACCTTAATGTAATGCCCAATGGTCTGATCGATCTCAAAGAACTCGAAGCGGCCATTAAGCCTACTACCATCCTGATCGCCATCATGTATGCCAATAACGAGATCGGTACCGTTATGCCCATGCGCGAGATCAGTGCCATTGCCCGTAAGCATGGGGTATTGCTCTTTACCGACGGCGTACAAGCAGTCGGCAAAATACCGGTAGACGTTAACAAAGACGGAATAGACCTGATGGCCTTTACCGCCCATAAGATGTATGGTCCAAAGGGGGTGGGGGCATTGTATGTTCGTCGCAAAAATCCCCGTGTTAAAGTAACGGCGCAGATCGATGGCGGTGGTCACGAAAGGGGTATGCGCAGCGGAACGCTCAATGTGCCCGGTATAGTAGGATTCGGAAAAGCCTGCGAGATCTGTATGAACGAAATGGAAGCCGATACGGCGCGTATTATCAAAATGCGTGATAAGCTAGAGCAATCGTTGCTAACAATAGAAGAATCCTATTTGAACGGAGATAAAGAACATCGCTTGCCGCATGTATCGAACATCTCTTTTAAATACGTAGAAGGAGAAGGTCTCATGATGGGCTTTAACAAGAACATCGCCCTTTCTTCTGGTTCGGCCTGCACCTCTGCTTCGCTGGAGCCCTCTTACGTATTGAAAGCACTGGGACTGGGTGACGACCTGGCCCATAGCTCACTTCGTTTCGGACTGGGACGCTACACCACCGAAGAGCAGATCGACTATACCATCGAGCAAGTGACCAATACGGTCAACAAGCTTCGCGATATGAGCCCTTTGTGGGAGATGTTCAAAGACGGCATTGACCTGAGCACCATCGAGTGGGCGCATCATTAATTTTTTTAATTTTACAATCGTATAAATAGATTTTACCATGGCTTATTCAGAAAAAGTAATCGATCACTACCAGCACCCTAAGAATGTGGGAACACTCGATAAGAGCAAGAACAATGTAGGAACCGGACTGGTAGGTGCTCCCGAGTGCGGCGACGTGATGCGTTTGCAGATCGAAGTAGATGACGCCACCGGCGTTATCAAAGATGCCAAATTCAAGACCTTTGGATGCGGTTCGGCTATTGCTTCTTCTTCGCTGGCCACCGAGTGGTTAAAAGGAAAGACCGTCGATGAGGCTGTCAAGATCGATAATATGACCATTGTCGAAGAATTGAACCTGCCTCCGGTAAAGATCCACTGCTCCGTACTGGCCGAAGATGCCGTTAAAGCCGCCATTAACGATTACCGTAAAAAGAACGGACTCGAAGAGTTGCAGTTCGAAGAAAAAGGAGTTCACTAAATTTTTATGGCTGCCGAGACCACCGCTGTCGCTGCCCCCGCTCAAATGGCCAATGTTATCTATGTAAGTAACAAGGCTCGTGAAAAGGTATTGCAGTTACTGCAAGATGCCGGAGTTTCTGGAGACGATTCTTATTTCTTGCGTGTTAGCGTGGTGGGTGGCGGTTGCTCCGGGCTCAGCTATAAACTTGACTTCGATAACGAGACAAAGCCCATGGACCAGACATTCGAAGACAATGGCATTAAAGTCGTGACCGATCTTAAAAGTTTTTTATACTTGGTCAATACCACGCTTGACTTCTCTGACGGGCTTAATGGAAAAGGATTTTACTTCAGTAATCCCAATGCCAGTCGCACCTGCGGTTGTGGCGAGAGCTTTGCGGTGTAAGTTGCCCTTTACTTAGTACATTAGCAGTATGTGGCCCCTTTGCAAAAAGGAATTAAGACAATTTTTTGGTAGCCTGACCGGTTACCTGGCCGTTGCCGTTTTTCTGGTTGCTGCGGGTCTGGTCTTGTTTGTATTTGAAGACAACCTCTTTGATTTTGGCTATGCCACGCTGGAGCGCTTTTTTTTACTGGCGCCCTGGTTATTATTATTGTTAATACCGGCCATTACCATGCGCAGTTTTGCCGAGGAATTTCGAACCGGCACTTACGAACTCTTGGCCACACAACCTCTTACTAAGGCGCAGTTAGTGGCTGGAAAGTATGTCGGTGCATTATTAGTGGTTATCATTACCTTGCTACCAACGCTTCTTTATGGGGTGGCTCTTGAATCGCTGGCCACCGGAGAGGGGCTCGATAAAGGAGGCACGCTCGGCTCTTACCTGGGATTGTTCTTACTGGCGGCGGTCTTTACCATGATCGGGATCTATTGCAGTAGTCTTACCTCCAATACGGTCGTTGCTTTTTTACTGGCGCTGGTTACTTGCGCCTTGCTCTATTATGGGTTTACGGCCGGGAGCCGGCTGTCCGTTTTCTCGGGCGGTGCCGATTATTGGATCGAATGGTTAGGCATCGATCAGCATTATCAAAGTATTAGCCGAGGATTGGTCGATACCCGCGACCTGGTTTATTTTATTAGCATGATCTTTTTATTTTTCTTATTGACCGTCCGAAATCTTTTTCAGCGCTAAGATGAAAAGACTGGTCCATATGCTGCTCAAGAATCGCTACGGAGTGCCGCTGGCCCTGTTGCTTTTTGTGCTGCTGAATCTGATAGCCGGCCTGCGGCCGTTACGCATAGACCTGACGAGCGAAAAGCGCTTTACGGTCAGCAACGCTACCGAGTCGTTATTGACAGCACTTTCTTCGCCCCTCGAGGTGCAGGTTTTTTTGACCGGTGATTTTCCTTCGGGGTTCAGAAAATTACAAGCCTCTACGCAGCAGCTGCTGGGTCTTTTTAAGCAATTGCAACCGGCGCAGTTTCAGTACCGATTCTTGTCTCCGGGCGATCTTACTGCTGATGGAAAATTATGGGCTGATTCTTTATTGAACAGCGGGGCGCTCAATATTAATCTTACAGTACAAAAAGAGGCCGGTCAGTCGAGTAATATTATTTTTCCGGTCGCCTTGGTTACCTATAACGGACGATCGCAACTGGTCAGTTTGTTTCCCGGGGCCAGTCGTTCTATCTCGCAAACAGAACTCAATACGGCAGAAGCCATGCTCGAATACCAATTCGTAAGCGCGTTCGAAAAGTTGGTGCATACCCAAAAGCCTGGTATCGCTTACGAGACAGGGCACGGAGAACCGGTCGATGAACGAACCTATCAACTTCGCCTGGCCCTGCAAGACGATTACGTCTTACGTACGCTCGATCTGACCCGTCAGTCGGCCGTTCCCCAAGGGGTCGATCTGCTACTGATCGTAAAACCCACGCTAACGTTTTCGGATGCAGAAAAATTCAAGCTCGATCAGTTTGTTATGCGTGGCGGTAAACTGCTTTGCTTTATCGACAATTTGTATGCAGAGATGGACAGCTTTGCACGCAAGCCCGATCTGGTAGCCTTTGACCGGGGGCTCAATTTGCAAGACCTCTTCTTTCGCTACGGAGCCCGTATCAATACCGATTTGCTAATGGACCTGCGTTGTGAATTTACCTATGTACAGGTAGGGGGTACACCTGCGCAGCCTCAAAACGAATTTTTACCCTGGAATTATTTTCCGTTGCTCTCTGCCGCCGAAAGTAAACTCCGTACCCCCGGCTATATTGGTACGAGGTTTGTACATTCTGTCGATACCATTGCCGTAGAGGGTGTCAAAAAATATCCGCTGCTCATTAGCAGTGAGCGTGCCCGTACGATCAGCACGCCGGCCATCGTTTCGCTAAACGAAAACAGTACCCTGCCCGATAATGCAAAATTCAATCGTGCGGGCATCCCTGCTGCTGTATTACTAGAAGGGTCGTTTACTTCTCTTTTTAAGAACCGTGCCTCGCTGGCTCAGTTAAATGATTGGCGATCGAAGGGGCAAACCTTTCGTACCCGCTCGGCCAACACGGCCATAATTTTGGCCGCCGACGGCGATCTGGTCTTGAACGAATATATTCCGGTGCTCGATGCATCGGGGCAGATCGATCCTCGAGGGGCAATGGAGCCTATCGAAATGGGATGGAACAAGTATACCCGTTTTGAAGCCCTTACGCAGGGGCCTGCGGGAAAATATTTTATTCCGGTGGCTAACCGTGAATTTCTTCTCAATGCCGTAGAATACCTGGTCAGCGACCCGTCTCTTGCCCAGATTAGAAGCAAAGAGCTGGTCTTGCGATTGCTTGACGGACCCAAGGTCAAAGAACAAAGGCTTCGCTGGCAACTGCTTTGTATAGGGTTGCCTCTTGTTTTACTGCTGTTGGGAGCTGTCTTTTATCAATCTTGGCGTAAACAGGCGTACGCACGCTAGGGAGCGTATCTTTGTGCTTTACTTCTCTGTATGAATATAGATCAGATCATGTACCTGGTTTTTGGCCTGGTATTGGTATTGGCCCTTTCTTTCGATCTGGGCCTGATGAGCAAAAAAGACAAGTCCATCACCATTCGGCAAGCATTGCATCAAACTTTTTTTTGGGTAACCCTGGCATTGGCCTTTTTTGTTTTTGTCTGGATAGAAAAGGGGCAGCAACTGGGTCTGGAGTACCTGAGCGCCTATCTGATGGAGTGGAGTCTGAGCATCGACAACATCTTTGTCTTTATTCTGATCTTCTCTGCTTTTGCCGTAAAAGAAAAAAATTACGGAAGAGTGCTGCTAATCGGGATCCTGATGGCCATCGTGTTCAGGGTTATTTTTATAACCGTTGGGGTAGCGCTGGTCGAACGCTTTCATTGGATCTTATATTTGTTTGGGGTGTTTTTGGTCTATACCGGGTACTCGATGTTTACGGCCGATGAAGAGCAGGAGTTCGATCCGCAGCACAGTAAAGTGTATGTTTTTTTAAAGCGATTTTTACCACTGGCTCTTCACGATGGCGAAGGAAAATTCATTGTCCGAGAAAATGGGCGTCCTGTTTATACCACCTTGTTCGTGGTCGTTATTATGCTGGCGGCCATCGATCTTGTTTTTGCACTCGATTCCATACCGGCTGTGATGGGTATTTCTCGCGACCGGATGGTGATCTATACCTCCAATATTTTTGCGGTGCTCGGTTTGCGCTCGCTGTTCTTTTTATTGCGCGGAGCGGTAAGCCGTTTCGATTATTTGCAACAGGGTATAGCCATTGTGCTGGTGTTTATCGGAGTCAAGATGCTGGGAGAACACTGGATCAATCTTTTTATTAGTAAACCATTGCAGGTAATGATCTCTTTGGGCGTAATCGCGCTTTGTCTTTCGGGATCTATTTTTTACTCGATCTTTATGCAAAAGAAGGGGTTACCCCCCGATCAAGCTGACCCATCCGGTTTATCTGGTTCGTCTGATCGCATGGGATAACCTCTTTTGTAATAGCCTTGGTCTATACCGTATCCGATATCGTTTCTGTACTAGCCACCGATTCGGTCGTGGTCAATGAGCATTTGGTAGAGCATTTGCTACTCGATAGCAGAAAAGCTTTTTTACCCGCCACCTCCCTTTTTTTTGCGTTGACCACGACGCGTCGAAACGGGCATGATTTTATAGGAGAGCTCTATCAAAAAGGCGTAAGAAGTTTTGTAGTAAGTCAACCAGTGGATACGAGCGTTTTTTCCGATGCTAACTTTATTAGGGTATCCGATACCTTGCAGGCTCTCCAGCAGCTGGCCTCTTATCACCGAAGTCGCTTTTCGATTCCGGTTATCGGCATTACCGGCAGTAATGGTAAGACCATTGTCAAAGAATGGCTTTTTCAATTATTACAGCCCGATTACACCATTGTCAGGAGCCCTAAGAGTTATAATTCGCAGATCGGAGTGCCTTTGAGTATCTGGCAACTTAGGCCCTACCATACGCTGGCTATTTTTGAGGCCGGTATCTCTATGCCCGGCGAAATGGAAAAGCTGGCCGCCATGATACAACCTACCATCGGGGTCTTTACCAATATCGGCGATGCGCACAGTGAAGGGTTTCGCTCTCAAGATCAAAAAGAAAAAGAGAAAAGAAAATTATTTACTTCGGCCGTGGTGCCTGCAACAGTGGCGCCAATCGAAGTGACTTTTACCAGCGTTGGTGCCAAGATCAAGGATCTTAAAAGAGGGCAGACCATCGAGATCCCCTTTTTCGATCAGGCCTCGGTACAAAATGCGGTTACCTGTTGGGAGTTGATGCTACATCTTGGTTACGATAATGCCACTATCGCTTCGCGGATGCGACAGCTAACGGCTATCGATATGCGACTGGTACTTAAAAAAGGTGTCAATCACTGCGTGCTGGTCAATGACAGCTACAGCGCCGATGTGAGTTCTTTGCAGATCGCACTCGATTTTTTAACGCTACAAGGCGGCTCACTCCAAAAGACCGTTATTCTCTCCGATTTCTTGCAACAAGCCGATCCCGATCGGTTGTTATATGCGCAAGTGCTAACCTGTTTACAAAAAAGTACGGTCACCCGCGTTATTGCCATTGGCCCGCGTATTGCCAGGTCGTTAACAGATGCTATTACCAATGCGGTGGCGAATACCCCGGCTGTGAAGCGATTTAAGCTGGAGGTCTTTGCCTCTACAGAAGATTTTTTACAGGCCGATGTTCGAAATCATTTTAGTAAAGAAGCCATTTTGATCAAGGGTGCACGGTCTTTTGCCTTTGAGAAAATCGTGCAGGTGCTCGAGCAACAATTGCATGAAACAAGACTTGAGATCGATCTGACTGCTCTGTTGCACAACCTGCACCAGTACCAGCATCAGCTAGGCACCTCTACTCGCATCATGGCCATGGTCAAGGCCTTTGCCTATGGAAGCGGTGCCATCGAGGTAGCCTCGTTATTGCAATTTCATAAGATCGATTATTTGGGCGTTGCTTACGCCGACGAGGGCGTGGAACTGCGTAAGGCAGGTATTACCCTTCCTATTATGGTAATGAACGCCAACCCAGCAGCCTTCGAGTTAATGGTTGCCCATCGCTTAGAGCCGGTCATTTATTCTCTCGACTTGCTGCGTCAGTTCGATGCTTGGTTGCAAAAAGAAGCGTTGAGCGGTTATCCCGTTCATCTTGAAATCGACACCGGTTTGCACCGTCTGGGTCTGGATATCGGGCAGGCAGACGACTGGGGGCATCAACTTCTGCAAATGACCTCTTTTGCTGTTCAAAGTATTTTCTCTCATTTGGCAGCGAGCGAAGATCCGCAGCAGGATGCTTTTACGCAGCTACAGTTCGAGCGCTTTACCCAAACCGCCGCTGCCTTAGAGAAAAAACTGGGTTATTCTCTTATCAAGCATATCGCCAACTCGGCGGCAGCTATTCGCCATCCGGGTTTGCGCCTAGATATGGTTCGTTTGGGGATCGGTCTCTACGGAATAGAGACAGCGCCCGGTCTTTCGTTATTGCCGGTAACTACACTTCGTACGTCGATCGCTCAGCTGCGTACTCTGACCGCAGGGGAGACCATCAGTTATAATCGTCGTACCACGCTGGCGCGTACTTCGGTAATCGCTACGGTGCGACTCGGATATGCCGATGGCTATCCTCGTGCCTTGGGTAACGGAGTGGGTATGGTGTTGGTAAGCGGGCAGCGTGTTCCTATTGTAGGAACTATCTGTATGGATATGTTCATGATCGATGTTACCGATCTTAAGGAGGTAGCTGTTGGCGATGAAGTGATCTTGTTTGGGGCCTCTCTTACGGTGCAAGAAGTGGCCACATGGGCCGGCACCATTCCTTATGAGATACTAACAGGCATTTCTGAGCGCGTTAAGCGGGTCTACTTCGAATAGAAAGCACCCTTACATCATCTCGGTAGTATCCGAAACGGGTCGGTCAGTAACACCGGTAGCACCCGGTGCGGTCACAGGTCTTTCGAGTAATCTTTTTTGAAAGAGCAGCAGCACAATAACGCCCACAGAAATGGACGCATCGGCAATATTGAAGATCGGGCTAAAGAACTCAAAGGATTGACCTCCTATAAGGGGTACCCAGTTCGGAAACACACCATGGAAAATAGGAAAGTAAAGCATATCGACCACGCTTCCGTGTAAAAAAGATCCATAGCCTTTTGCAGAAAGCTCGGCAACACCCAGATAGCCTACGTAGTCATTGAGCACCGCACTAAAATGAAGACCCTTGTCGAAGATCATCCCATAAAACATACTGTCTATGAGATTACCGGCTGCACCGGCATAGATAAGACCCGCACAGATCAAAAATCCCTTGCTATATTTTTCTTTAATAAATTTTAGCAAGTACCAGGTGCCGCCCACTACCGCGGCCAGACGAAATAGCGTCAGGATCATTTTACCGGTATCATTGCCCAACTGCCAACCCCAAGCCATACCGGAATTCTCAATAAAATGCAGCCGAAACCAATCAAGCCCGAACACCCGTAATACCTCGCCGGTCGGATACGAGGTCTTGATCCAAAATTTGAGGGCCTGGTCTGCTACCAGGATAATCAAAATGAGAAAGAATAATTGTGATTTTTTCATATCGTTCAAAGCTTACCTACCATGTTTTCGGGACGAACCCACTGATCGAATTGTTCGGCCGTTACATAACCCAGTTGTACGGCCATTTCTTTGAGCGTGGTGCCTTGCTTGTGCGCTTTTTGTGCGATCTCGGCCGCTTTATAATAACCGATCTTGGTGTTGAGCGCCGTTACCAGCATTAGCGAATTATCGACATGCTTTTTTATGTTAGCCTTGATGGGTTCTATACCTACGGCACATTTATCGTTAAAAGAAATGCATCCGTCACCGATCAGGCGGGCGCTGTGCAAGAAGTTATAGATCATGACGGGTTTAAAAACGTTCAATTCAAAATGACCAGAGGCTCCGCCCACATTAATGGCCACATCGTTGCCGAGTACCTGAGCCGCGATCATGGTCAGTGCTTCGCACTGGGTAGGATTTACTTTGCCGGGCATAATCGAGGAGCCGGGCTCGTTATCGGGAATAAAAATTTCTCCAATACCACTGCGAGGACCCGAAGACAACATGCGAATATCATTGGCGATCTTCATTAGACTAACGGCTACCGTTTTGAGAGCGCCATGCGCCTCTACGATCGCATCGTGTGCGGCAAGCGCTTCGAACTTATTGGGCGCCGTTACAAAAGGAAGTCCTGTCAAACGGGCAATATGTCTGGCTACGTTCTTGTCGTAACCATCGGGGGTATTGATGCCGGTCCCTACAGCCGTTCCGCCCAGGGCCAACTCTCGCAAATGCGACAGTGAATTTTTGATAGCCCTGATTCCATGGTCGAGCTGTGCCACATAGCCGCTGAACTCCTGGCCCAGCGTAAGCGGAGTAGCATCCATAAAATGGGTTCTGCCGATCTTGACTACTTTACCAAAGGCCTTGCTTTTTTTAGCCAGCGTGTTACGAAGTTTGGTAAGCCCGGGCAGGGTAGTCTCTACCAAGATGGTATAGGCAGCAATGTGCATGGCGGTAGGAAAGGTATCGTTCGAAGACTGCGATTTATTGACATCGTCGTTGGGATGCAGTACTTTTTCTTTATCGGTCAGCTTGCCCCCTTTTAGCACATGCCCGCGATAAGCAATCACTTCGTTTACATTCATATTACTCTGCGTACCGCTTCCGGTCTGCCATACGACCAACGGAAAGCTGTCATCGAGCTGACCTTTGAGGATCTCGTCGCAAACACGAGCGATCAACGTGGCCTTTGCCCCGGAGAGTACGCCGGCCTCTTTGTTCGTTAGGGCTGCGGCCTTTTTAAGATGGGCGAACGCACGGATAATCTCTTTGGGCATTCGATTGATGTCTTGTGCGATCTTGAAATTGTCGATGCTGCGTTGCGTCTGCGCCCCATAATAGGCCTGCAGCGGAACCTTTACTTCGCCCATCGTATCTTTTTCTATTCTGTATTCCATAGTGAGTATCGTTATTTGGCACTTACCTGCCGTTGACTAAAAATTAGGTTTTCTTTTTTCTAAAAAAGCACTGACCCCCTCTTTCATTTCAGGAGTGCCGAAGCAATCTCCAAAAAGTCGCACTTCTTCTACATAACCATCAGGTCCTTTTTCGAAGTGCGCATTGACCGCTGCAATGACCCTGCCTACGGCGCCTGGTCCTTTGCTGGTGATAGCCCCTAGCAGCTGTGTTGTTTTTTCTATCAGCTCCTCTGCGGCGCAGACATGATTGACCAATCCCCACTGCAGGGCCTCTGCGGCGCTAAGCAGGTGAGCGCTCATCATCAATTCAAGGGCCTTACCCTTGCCGACCAGTTGCGTGAGTCGTTGCGTGCCGCCATAGCCGGGTATCAATCCCAGGTTCACCTCGGGTTGTCCAAATTTGGCTTGCTCGGCCGCCAACCGTAGATGACAGGCCATTGCCAGTTC
This sequence comes from uncultured Chitinophaga sp., assembly GCA_964654705.1. GTDB lineage: Bacteria > Bacteroidota > Bacteroidia > Chitinophagales > Chitinophagaceae > JJ008. Next base: position 4,299 of record CAZZLP010000011.1, on the reverse strand, counting down.
GCATCCACCGCCCAATGCAAATCCATTGACCGCGGCAACAAAGGGCTTGGTATTTTTTTCTATTCTTTCAAAAATAAGTTGACCGCGTCTGGCCAGCTGCTTGGCTTCTTGCTGATCGATGGTGGTAAACTCAGTAATATCGGCACCGGCTACAAAGGCTTTCGTTCCGGCTCCGGTAACGATCACGGCCCTGATCTTTTCGTCGGTATCGACAACGTCGAGCACTTTTTCTAGTTCTTCAAAAACAATGCGGTTGAGCGCATTCATTTTATCGGGCCGGTTGATGGTAACGGTAAGCACAGCATCTTGTAACGTAACCAACAGCGAGGACAGCGAAGACAGCGAAGCGATCGAAGAAAGATGATTGTTTTCCATTGGGCAAAAGCTTAGCGGCGGTGGGTGGCCACCCATTCTTTAATATACGAGGCGATGGTTGCGGTGGGTGTACCCGGAGAAAAGATCTGTCCAACGCCCAGCGCTTGCAATCCGGCAACATCTTCTTCGGGAATAATGCCTCCTCCTGTCAGCAGCACATCATCGATCCCTTTTTCTTTCATTAGTTGGATGACCTTAGGAAAGACCGTGTTGTGCGCCCCCGATAAAATAGAGATACCAATGGCATCCACATCTTCTTGCAACGCGGTACTAACGACCATGTCGGGTGTTTGTCTCAGGCCGGTGTAGATGACCTCCATGCCGGCATCGCGAAGTGCGGTCGCTATAACTTTTGCACCGCGGTCATGGCCATCGAGCCCTACTTTGGCAACCAGTATGCGTACGGGTCTTGGGGTGGCTTGCATCTTGGGTGCAAAATTAAGCCATTTCAGGGCAACAGGGTTAGCGCGTGCACAATGCGATGGGCCGTTGTGGCCGGTCCCAGTACGGTGGCGATATCAAAGACACCGGGGCCAAACTTTCCGCCCACCAGCATAATCCGAAAGGGGAGTAGCAACTCGCCGGCTTTGAGCTGAAGCGAGGCGGCCTTTTCTTTGAATAGCTGCTCTTGTGCAGGGGCATCACCCATGTTTTTACTTTGATATTGTTGGCCCAGCCATTCAAAAAAAGCACGTTTTTCTGCCGACCACTTACCGGTAATCGTGGCGGTATCGATCTGCACTGGATCGGCAAAAAAGAAACCGGCCTGCTCGTTTATGTCGGTCAGTAAGGTACAACGGTCTTTGACCAGTTCGATGATCCGCAGCAGTTTTTCTCGATCGGCGGCGGCTGTGTTTGGCACAGCGGTCGTAGCGGATGCTGCTGTCGCCATTGTCTCGGAGGTCGCTTGGTGCGGCTCAAAGAACAGTTTTTCTTCAAAGGCGGGCAGTAAGTGTTCGGGGCTGCTTTTTTTGATCCATTCGTGATTGAACCATTTGGCTTTTTCGTAATCGAAGCGGGCGCCCGCACTATGAATTCTCTCTATCGAAAAGGCATCGATAAGTTCTTGCAAGGTAAAGAGCTCTTTTTCGCTGCCATCGTTCCAGCCCAGCAGCGCCAGTAAATTAATAAAGGCCTCTGGGAGGAATCCTTTTTCTTTAAAACCTTCGGTGGTTTCTCCGGTGGCAGGATCGGTCCAGTTCATGGCAAAGACCGGAAAGCCGTACTTGGCCCCGTCCCGCTTACTGAGTTTTCCATGCGGGCCAAGAATCAGTGGCAAATGTGCCCATTGTGGCATCTGGTCTAACCCGAAGAGATGTTTCCAAAGTAAAATATGCACAGGGGCCGAAGGCAGCCACTCTTCGCCTCGAAAGGCATGCGTTATTTGCATATGATGATCATCTACCACCACAGCCAGGTGATACGTGGGCATACCATCTGCTTTTAGTAATACTTTATCGTCGATGGTTGCCGTATCAAAACTTACTTCTCCTCTAATAAGATCAGTAAAGCAAAGGGTCTCTTGTTCTGGCATCTTGATGCGAACTACATAGGGAGTACCAGCCTGGAGCAATGCCTTTGTTTTTTCTGCCCCCAGCGCTAGCGAATTACGCAACTGCATTCGTACCTGATGATCGTACTGTGGAGAAGGATTGGCGGGTGTGGCCAGTTGTGCTCGCATTTTTTCGAGTTCTTCGGGCGTATCAAAGGCATAATAGGCCCACCCCTGTTCGATTAGTAGCTCCGCATATTTTTTATAAAGCGTTTTTCGTTCGCTTTGTCTGTAAGGACCATAGGTGCCACCGTGCTGCACGCTCTCGTCGGGTTCAAGTCCACACCAGCGAAGACAATCGAACAAATAATCTTCGGCACCCGCTACATACCGGCGTTGGTCGGTATCCTCTATTCGTACAACAAAGGTGCCCTGATGTTTTTTTGCAAACAGGTAATTGTATAATACGGTTCGGACTCCACCCAGGTGAAGTCCTCCAGTGGGGCTGGGCGCAAATCGTACCCTGACCTTTTTTTCCATAGCGGCAAAGATAAACCAACCCGCCGCAACCGCTCAGGTCTTTTGCGACGCTATCTTTGTCTTCGATGCGCTATTATTTTTATCGAACCCCCGACTGGCTTCGCTGGTGTTATCCTGGCCGGATCTGGCGCATCGATACCCAAGAACCGGTCTTATACCTGACCTTTGATGATGGGCCCCATGCTACCGCCACTCCTTTTGTATTAGATACCCTGGCCCGGTATGCCTGTAAGGCTACCTTTTTTTGTATCGGTCAAAATGTGCTTGGCAACCCCGCACTCTACCAGCGTATTCTCCATGAAGGTCATCAGGTGGGCAATCATACCCATCGTCATCTCAATGGTTCATCTACCAACACAGAACGTTATTTGCAGGATGTAAAAGAAGCTGCCGGTTGCATTGCAAGCCCTTTGTTTCGGCCACCCTATGGCCGACTCAGCGGTGCACAGGCAAGATCAATACCTGCGACACTTGATGCGTCCGGATCGGGGCGTATTGTCATGTGGGATCTGCTAAGTGGTGATTTTGATACGCGTCTTAGCGGGCAAGACTGTTTTGCCATTTGTAAAAAAAGAATAAGGCCAGGCTCCATTATCGTGATGCACGACAGTGAGAAAGCCTGGCCTCGCTTATCGGTCGCGTTGCCGCTTTTGATCGAGTTTGCCTTAGAAAAGGGATATACCTTTAAGGCAATGTAATTAGATAGGTGACACCGTTGATGACCACGACCGCTCTGTTATCGCAATCGCCGTTACCATAGTTGATGACCCCTTGCCAACGTTCGCCGCTGGTCGTATTTTCTCTTACGGTGCGTACAGTTCCTTTGACGATCCATCTGCAATTCATTTTTTTGATCAGGGGTTCCAGTATGGTCGAATTCCAAAATATAGTAGCGGTGTCTCTGCGAACCTGTCCGCGGGCCGATCCGGTAGTAGAGAATACATCATCCATCGGCAGAGGAGTCAATGCTCCCTCTACCTGGGTGCGTACCTTTTCTCCATTCCAGAGGGTAAAGTTCCCGTTGGGTCGAATCAGCTTTCCATTGATGACATTGGTCTGGTAGCGCGGACGGGTCGGAAGTTCCGTAGTGTTTTTGATCCGGTAGGCCCCCTCGATCTTGATACTGTCTTGGTAATAATTTTCAAAAGAGGTCTCTACGACAGCACCGGGTAATAAAAGGCGATTGGTATAAACGTGGATGATCTTTCCTTTTCTGAATCTTCCATCATTGCCAATACAGCCCGCTCCAAAGTCAAGTACCACACGCACCGGAAAGGGAGCAGGGGGATTGTTGCGTGTAATGGTTACGGTGGGGCAAGCGGTCAGTCTTCCAAAAATGCCGGTTCCGCCCATGGCCACTTCGTTGTTTACACCCATGGCATCATCGAAGATCCCGTCATAGACGATCTCGGCCTCGGCATCTGATTCGCCGACCGTTCGGGAGGCAATGGCTTCTTTTTCTTCGGCCGGATCGGGGGTTTGCTGACTTTTTTGACAGGCAATAAGGCTTAGGGTTACAACCAGGGCAACCTGAGCCGTTAGTTGAAATGCATTCCTTTTCATACGGATGCTATTTTTCAGATTAAAGGTAAAATGTTTTGACAGCACGAAATGTCAAAAGTTTAAGTACTGGTTTTTTTTACGGAGTTTTGCCTACTTGTTATTATGCTTTTAATTGATACTCATGCCCATTTATATCTTTCTGATTTCGATCAGGATAGGGCGGCCATGCTCCAGACGGCCCTGACAGCCGGGGTAGGCCAGATCTTGTTGCCGGCCATCGATGCCGAGACCCATGCAGCCCTTGTGGCCATGGAAGAGCAATTTTCGCAGTGCAGGGCTATGATGGGGGTGCATCCCTGTTCCGTAAAAGCCGATTACCAAAAGGAGTT
>CAZZLP010000010.1:0-17400 GCA_964654705.1 uncultured Chitinophaga sp. | reverse complement strand
CGGTGCCATTGGGTATCTTTTTCAAAACACCCTGAGCGACGTGGCCAAGATGCAGATCAAGACTCAGTTATTATTGACCGGGCAGCAATGGGATTATTATTGGACCAATGCGTGGATGGCGTACGAGTCCAATCCGACCACCGCCAATTTTAATATTGTCAACACGCGTTTGCGATCGCTGTTCCAATATTTATTTAAATTATCAGAATATCAGTTGATCTGACATGAAAAGAAGAGACTTTCTTTCCGGGGCCGTTCCTATGGCTGCACTCTTGCCGGAGTTGATCAACGGGTATTCCGTTAAGGCATTTACCCTGCAATCACCATTGGTGCAGGCGTTGATGCGTGGCGAAACGCTTACCGATCATGTACTGGTCATCATTCAACTCTCTGGAGGTAATGATGGATTAAACATGGTTATTCCGGTAGCCGATTACTCAAAATATTTCAATGCCCGCAGCAATGTGGCCATTCCGGAAGCAGCGGTGCTTTCTATCGCCGGGGTGACCGGAACTGGACTGCATCCTGCCATGACGGGGCTGCAGACGATGTTTACCGAAGGAAAGGCCAAGGTGATCCAGTCGGTGGGCTATCCACAACCCAATTTCTCTCACTTCAGGGCCACCGATATTTGGATGAGCGGCTCCAACAGCAATCAGGAAGTCTATAGTGGTTGGGCAGGTCGGTATCTTGATTACGAATACCCCGGCTATCCCGATGGCTATCCCAATGCGACCATGCCCGATCCGCTGGCCATACAAATCGGCAGTGCCACTTCGCTTACACTGCAAGGGCCCACACGCAACATGGGATTGAGCATTACCAACCCCACCTCATTCTATAACATGCTGTCCGGAGCCACCGATTATGCACCCAATACACGCGCCGGAAAAGAGCTCACCTATATTCGACAGATCAACCAACAAACACAAGGGTACGCCACCGTCATCCGTAACGCGGCCAACGCGGTCACCTCACAAGTAGCTTATCCCGCCGGTAATTCATTGGCTGATCAGCTCAAGATCGTCGCTCGTCTTATCAAAGGCGGTCTTAAGACCCGCGTTTATATGGTAAGTTTTGGTGGATTCGATACCCACTCCGTGCAGGTCAATGCCGATAAGGTGACCGGAACGCATGCTACCCTGTTGGGTCGTGTATCTGGTGCCATCAAGGCATTCCAGGACGATCTTAAGTTTCTCTCTATCGAAGACAGGGTGCTTGGAATGACGTTCAGTGAATTTGGTCGTCGTATAAAATCCAATTCGAGTGTTGGCACAGACCACGGTGCTGCCGCACCTATGTTCGTTTTCGGAAGTCAGGTAGATCCGGGCATGCTGGGAGTAAACCCCACTATACCGGCCGCTGCCACCGTCAACGACAACTTGCCGATGCAATATGATTTTAGAAGTATCTACGGAACAATTCTGGAAAAATGGTTCTGTCTCGACAAGTCAGTTGTACAATCGCTTTTTCCGCCCAATATCAATAGCCAGTTGCAAACGCTTCCATTGGTTAAGCAAGGAGCCTGCAGCGGTGTGACACCTCCTCCTGCCCTTAACCTTGAGTTGGCCATTACCAATTTTCCCAATCCTTTTACCTCGCGTACTACCATTCAGTTTACGACAGAAGGGGGGCCTATACTCTTACAGGTCTTTGATACGCTCGGCAGACTCATTACCGTAGCTGCCAACAAAGAGTATGTCGCAGGAACCTACCGGATTGATTTCGACAGCGAGGGATTGCCTCCCGGCATCTATTATGCTCGTTTACAAAGCGGCATTGCGCAAGAAGTGCGCGCCATGTTAAAGGTGCGTTAATCACTAATGCGGTGTCCCGCATTGACCCAATCGGTGATCTTTTGTTTGTCAATGGCCGTAAGCTGGCTGTTTTGTGGCATAAAGGTGGGCGTTCCATTTACACAGCGTAGTCTGATCCGGTCCCAGGTGGCTACGATAGAAGCATCGGTGTCAAGATTTTTTCCGCCGCTGGCTCCGCCGTTCAGATGGCAGGGACCGCAATAGCCCGTAATGATTTGTTTAACGGCGAAGTACCTGGGTCCATAGGCGTCGATGGTAACACTGGTGGTATCGGAACAGCCTTTTTGGTTGATGACCCAGACCACGTACTTGCCGGGGCCCAGCCCCGTAAAATTGGGGTTGGCTTGCGGGGTTCCGCTGTTGAGCTGGTAGCGAAGGGTATCTCCTCTGGGATAAAAAATAGAGATGCTTCCGTTATTGACTCCGCCGATCGCAGGATTCTTGGTGAATTGAATGTCGTAGTTAGTGCCGGCGCAGCGGTTCGTGCTGTCATTCTTTGAGCAGCCGAAGAGCAAGGATATCCACAGCGTCTGTATTAGTAGAGCTCTTTTCATCTGTCTACAAGATATAAAAAAAATCAAAATTTCCGAAGAGGCTGTTTGGGTCATTCAACCGGCCGGGGCATGGCGGTATTGAAAGGCTTTTCTTATATTTGCAATACTGTTGCAAAATTTAGTGCAGCGGATCGTCTCTATAATGCCTGTAGCATGCGATACCAGATTTCTTTAGTAGTGACCGGCCTGCTGTGGATGCTGTTCGCGCCTTTGTCCGTTGTGTTGGCGCAACCCTCTTGTACGCTGACCCTTTCGGGTAGTGTGGCCGACGCCGATGCAAAGGTGCCGCTCGAAAAAGCGGTGGTGGTCATCAAAGAACTGGGTCGCAGCACCGAAACGGATGCAGAGGGGCATTATCATTTTTACCAGCTATGCCCGGGCACCTACACGTTTATGGTCGCGCATGCTGATTGCGATACGATCAGCGTGCGTATCAAGATCGAATCGAATTTGGTAAAGAATTTTTCTTTACCACATCATTTTAACCAACTGGCCGCTGTACAGGTACTGGCGGGGCGCTCGTTGCAAGAGTCGCAGGTGCGAGAAACAATAGATAACAGGGTCTTGTCCGAGAGTCGCGGACAATCGCTGGGACAGATCCTTCAACACGTTACGGGAGTTACCGTCTTACAAACCGGTAGTACTATTTTTAAGCCTGTTATTCATGGACTGCATAGCCAGCGAATTATTTTGATCAATAACGGCGTTCGGCTCGAAGGGCAGCAATGGGGAAGCGAACATGCCCCTGAGGTCGATCCATACGTGGCCGATCGCTTTGTAGTGGTCAAAGGAGCAGGAGCCATTCGTTATGGATCGGATGCCATAGGAGGAGCGGTATTGATCGAACCCAGACCATTGCCCGTCGATCAGCAATTTAAAGGAGAGGTCAATACCGGTTTTTTCTCTAATAATCGACAATATGTAACCAATCTGCAACTGGAGCAGAACCTACGATCCGATCCGGCCTTTAGTTGGCGCGCGAACATCACCTTTAAACGAGGAGGCAATGCGCGCACGCCCGATTATTGGCTCAATAATACCGGTCTGCGAGAGTTTAACGTGGCCGGTATGGCGGGTTACCGCAAGCCCGGTTATCGGGCGGATCTTTTCTTAAGTGCCTTTAGCACGACCATCGGAATTTTTTCGGGTTCTCATATAGGTAATCTGACCGATCTTCAGAATGCTATTGCCAGTTCAACGCCGTTGCAAAATGTCGACCGGTTCTCGTATAAGATCGACAGACCTTATCAGCAAGTGCAGCATTACCTGGCCAAGTTGCGGCTTTTTTGGTCAGCGGGCAAAGGCGATCGCTGGCAAATGACAGTGGCACAGCAAGAGAACGACAGAAAGGAGTACGACCGGGCGCTTATTACCGATCGTCCCGAATTATCGCTTCGTATCGGCACCAGTAGTCTCGATCTGTCTCGCGATGCGAGCCGCAGTGCCCAGCGCAGCGGAGGGCAGGGATTACAACTGCTCTACCAGCAGAACGTATGGTCAGGAAGTCGTTTTTTTATTCCTAATTTTCGTAATGTGAGCCTGGGATTTTATGCCCTGGAAAGAAGACAGCTGGGTGCTTATTCGCTAGAGGGGGCCCTTCGGTTTGATTATCGCTCCTTAGTGGTTTTCAGAAATCATAATGGCGTTATCAGCAGCATGGCAAGGCAATTCTTTAATCCCTCTTCTACCCTAAGCGTTGCCAGAAAGAACAGCGAAAAAAGTCAACTTCGCTCCAACACCAGCCTGGCCTGGAGGGCACCACAGGTCAATGAATTATATGTAAACGGATTGCACCATGGTACCGCCAGTTTCGAGATCGGAGATTCCAGTCTTCGGGCCGAGCGATCTTTCAAGCAACTCTTGCAGTGGGAATATCAGCAAGACAGCAGCTGGATGATCGATGTTACCGTGCATGGTAATTACGTGATCGATTTCATCAATCTTATCGCTTCGTTGCCCCCTACGCTCACCTTGCGGGGCGCCTTTCCTACGTTTCGTTTTACCCAGATCGATGCCTTGCTCTACGGATCTGATTTTCGCTTCGAACACCACTGGGACCCCTCGTGGTCGGTGAGCATAAAAGGAGCGTTGCTTTGGGCCCGTGATCTTACCAAAAAAGATTGGCTGCAGCAAATGCCCGCTCACCGGATCGAAGGACAGGTCAGCTATTCCTTTGCTACGCCCCGGTTGCAAAAGAGCTATGTAAGTCCATCGGTCTTGCATGTTTTTAAACAGACCAGGATTGCGAAGGGGGCCGTTGACTACTTACCACCGCCGGGTGCCTATACGCTACTGAATCTTACTATGGGTACGGACTGGCTACCGGGCAAGCACCACGCTGGCGTGGTCATAGGCATTTACAACGTGCTCAATAGGCGTTACAGAGATTATATGAATCGTTTTCGCTACTTTAATGACGAAGTCGGTCGAAATTTTGTTGTACAACTAAAATGGAAAATATGAGTCGGCCTCAAAAAGGTTTCTTCGCTTTTTTGCTTTTTACGCTCGCATTGTCTGCTTGTAAAAAACCCTCTAATCCCAATGATGAAAATGAGCATGAGGCCATCAACAAGCTCGAACTTACCTTTACCAGGGCGGGAAGTCCTAATCTGGTTTTTATTGCCGAAGATCCCGACGGAGATGGCGGACAGCCTCCGACCCGGATCGATACGATCCGGTTGCAATCTTCGCAAAGCTATACGACAACCATTCGCTTTATTAATATTGTAAACGGCGTAGCAACCGATCTTACTCCGGAGATTATTTCGCAGGGGCGTGCACACGAGATATTCTATATACCCAATGGGGTGCCACTGGCCGTGGTCAAAACGGACCGCGATCTTAGCGGTTTTCCCATTGGCGTAAGTACCACCTGGCAGACCGGCCCTGCCGCTATTGGTTCCGTACTGCTCAAGCTGATGCATAAGCCTGCCATCAAAGGCCCCAATGATAGTCCCGACCTGGGGCATAGCGACCTTCAGTTGCCGATGCCTTTGCGGGTTAATTAATTTCGTTGCCTTTGAGTTTCACTTTATATTTACCTCATAAAATCAATTATTATGAAAAGAAATCTGCTGATTGCTTTAATGCTTTTTGCCGGTTTGAGTCTTTCGGCCCAAACCCGCTTCGGTCTCAAGACCGGCGTAGCGCTTGGCTCCGTTTCGTCGAATGATGCCAACATCAAAAAAAATGGATCGAACCTGGGCTCTTTTCAGTTGGGTGGTATTTGGGATACGCGTTTGAATAAATGTCTTTCGTTGCAATCCCAAATTTTATTCTTAGGAAAAGGCACATCCGTGGCACACGCCGATCATAACGATAAATATCGTTTTGCCTCTTTAGACGTGCCCTTGCAGGTATTGTACCGTACCAAGGGGGGTTGGTTTATCGGCGGTGGGCCCAATCTGGGATTTAATCTTTCGGCCAAGTACATTCATGAAGGAGAGGCCGACGAGATCGCCATCGGTTCTGCTGCCGGGCAAGTAAAAGGATTCGATTTTGGTGTAACGACTTCGGGCGGTTACCAATCCAAATCGGGTCTGGTGTTGAGTGTGAGTTATGTAAAGGGATTGACCAATCTGCAAAATGTGGCCAACGTTGAATGGCAGAACAATGTGGTCGGACTCAATATCGGTTATATGTTGAAAAATCGCTCTAAGAAATAAACCGGTCTTTCGATCTTTTCGAAACTACCGGGCAATCCCGCTGTCTTAAAGGGCAGCGGGATTTTTTCTTTCGCCGATCTGTTGGCGCCACATGGCATAGTACAGTCCCTTTTCTGCCAGCAAAGTCTCGTGTTTTCCGGTTTCGGTGATCTCTCCTTTTTCAAGTACATAGATCCGATCGGCATGCATGATGGTCGACAGACGATGGGCGATCAAAATGGTGATCTGCCGGCCTTCATTCGACACGGCCCGGATGGTATGGGTAATTTCTTCTTCGGTAAGGGAGTCAAGCGCCGAGGTGGCTTCGTCGAAGAGCAGCAGCCTGGGTTTTCTTAGCAGGGCTCTGGCAATGGAAAGTCGTTGTTTCTCGCCACCCGAAAGCTTTAATCCGCCCTCACCGATCATGGTATCGAGTCCGCTGTCGGCTCGCAGTAGTAAGGGTTGACAGGATGCTTTTTCTAATACCTCTTGTAATTCTTGCGGGGTGGCTTCGGGAGATACGAACAATAGATTTTCTCTTATGGTGCCGGAGAAGAGTTGGGTGTCTTGTGTAACGAAACCGATCTGGTTGCGCAAATCATCGAAGTTGATACTATTCTCATCGAGCCCATTGTAAAGAATTCGTCCTTGATCGGGTCGGTAAAGCCCTACCAGCAGTTTCATCATGGTCGTTTTACCCGAACCGGAAGGTCCAACAAAAGCGATCGTTTCGCCGGTGCGTACCTGAAAACTAATTCCGTTAACGGCTTTTTGGGTAGAGGAGGGGTGCTGAAAACCCACTTCTTCGAAAGCGAGCGTCTCTATGGGGCCCAAGTGGGAAGGATGGGTAGGCACGGACTCGGGAGGTTTTTGCATGAGCTGGCTGAAGTTCTCGAGCGAGGTCTGCGCTTCGCGATAGGTAAGGATAATATTGCCGATCTCTTGCAACGGGCCAAATACAAAGAAAGAAAAGATCTGCATGGTCACCAGCTCGCCGGCATTCATCTCTCCGTGAAAGATTAGATACATGAGCAAGAACAAAATGATCTGACGAAGCGTATTCACGAACGTGCCTTGTAAAAAACTGATGCTTCTAATCTTTTTGACCTTGGTAATCTCCAGCCCGAGTATCTTGAATGTATTTTGATTGAGACGGTTAACCTCCTGGTGCGTCAGCCCCAGACTTTTGACCAGTTCGATATTGCGCAGCGATTCGGTCGTGGCTCCGGCCAGGGCGGTGGTCTGTGATACGATCTTTTTTTGTATCACCTTTACCTTATGGCTGAATTTATTAGAGAGGTAGGCCAATAAGAAGATGCCCCCAAAATAAAAGATCGGTAACCGCCAATCGATTAGTGTGGCATAGACGGCCACGAAAAAGATACCTACGATAACCGGGAATAACACGTTGATGAACGAAGACACCAGTCGTTCTGTATCTACCCTTACTTTTTGCAAGATGCTGAGGGTCTCTCCACTGCGGGCATCCTCGAATTCTCTGAAAGGTAACTTCATGGCATGCTGTAATCCTTCGGTAAAAACGCTGGCACCAAATTTTTGGGTCACCAGGTTCAGACAATAATCCTGAAAGGCCTTGGCAATCCTGCTGACCATGGCTACCGAAACAGAGGCGAGTAGCAACGCCAGGACCCCGTAGTGCGGGGCCTCGCGGAACGAAAAGAAAAAGCTGTCATACGAATACGACGCGCGGTGCTGGGCAAAGTAGTTGGCCAGGTTGACCAACTTTCCGAAAATGATCGGATCGATCAATGAGAAACCGATGTTGAGTGCCGATAGTAGTAAGACCAAGACGACCAGTAACCGGTGGGGACGTAAGTAGTGAAATAGTATTTTCATATTCAGTAAAAGATCAGCCCTACAAAAGTCGCTATAAACGGCCAATAAAGCGCTACTTTATACGGCCCAGTTGTCTCTATCCAGACTTCGGTACTGGATAGCCTCTGCCAAATGATCGGGGCGAATGCTTTCTTGCCCCTCGAGATCGGCGATGGTACGGGCGATCTTCAAAAGCCGGTCATGCGCCCGTGCCGACAGTCTTAATTTTTCCATGGCGGTGCGCAGCAGTTGTCTTCCTGTTGAATCGATACGGCAGGTTTGTTCCAAGAGCGCTCCCTCCAATTGGGCGTTGCAGTACAGCCCCACGTGCTTTTGCATTCTGCTGGATTGCCACTGTCTGGCTTTTTCGACGCGGGCTCGTATGTCTTGTGAGGCCTCGGTTTCTTTTGCTGATTGCATTTCTTCGGGCAGCACGGGTAAGATCTCTATTTGCAGATCGATACGATCGAGCAGCGGACCTGACAGCCGTTGCAGGTATCTTTTTACCAACCCCGGCGGGCACTGGCAGTCTCGAGTAGGGTGATTATAGTATCCGCAAGGGCAGGGGTTCATGGCCGCGATCAACATAAACGATGCCGGAAACTCAAGGGCCCTTCCGGTTCTGGCAATACAAACTTTTCTGTCTTCGATGGGTTGACGCAACATGTCAAGTACGCTCTTTTTAAATTCAGCGAGCTCGTCCAAGAACAATACACCATGGTGAGCAAGGGAGATCTCGCCGGGCTGGGGCAGGGCGCCGCCACCGATCAAAGCTTTGTCGGATATCGAATGATGAGGACTTCTAAAAGGTCGTTCGGCCAGCAATAGCGATCCATTGGTCGTTTTGCCAGCAGCCGAATAGATACGCGTGGTCTCTAGCGATTCGGCATAGGTAAACGGAGGAAGGATAGAGGCTACTCGTTTTGCCAGCATGGTCTTTCCGGCCCCCGGTGCCCCCACGAGTAGCGCATGATGCCCGCCGGCTGCGGCGATCTCTAGTGCTCTTTTGGCTTGTTGCTGTCCTTTGACCTGTGCAAAATCGAAAGGATATTCTTTTCGCTCTTGAAACGCTGACCCTCCATTTTTTTGTCGTGCTGTCAGTGCCTGCTCCTTGCCTGCAAAAAAGTGAACAATATCGCAAAGCTGATCAGCCCCCCACACCGATACACCTTCGACGAGGGCCGCTTCGGCAAGATTGGCGGCCGGCAGAATTAATTTTTTAGCAGGTGCTTTCGTGGCCTGCAGGGCAATGGGCAGTGCCCCCCGAATGGGTCGCAGTGTTCCGTTAAGCGAAAGCTCTCCCATCAGAATGTACTCCGATAAACATTCGGCTTTTTCCAATTGCCCCGATGCGCCCAAAATACCCAGTGCTATGGGAAGATCAAAAGCGGTGCCATTCTTTCTTATATCGGCCGGGGCCAGGTTGATAATGAGTTTGGTTCTCGGAAAACGAAATCCGTTGGTCTTGAAAGCACTTTCGATCCGTTCCAGACTTTCGCGAACAGCACTGTCCGGAAGACCCACAATCAACGAGGATTTACCCGTCAATAGCCAGTTTACTTCGATCGTGATGGGGATGGCGTCGATGCCTTGCAAGGCACAGCCATACGTTGTAATGAGCATGCTAAAAGATAACAGCCCGCACTAAAACTTGCAAGTGATCAGCCCTCGAGATGAATGGTAAAAACGATCATCCGGCTCTGTATTTTGTCAAATACGTTCGAGAAACGCAGGTTCTCGTCGCGGGCATGGATGTTGCGGCTGCCATTGCTGATCTTGATCTCGGGAGAGAAAATAAAACTCGGAAAATAGAAATTGAATCCGATCCCCAGTTCGGGTCCGACATCCTGTTTTTCTATTTTGACCAACTCTTCGGCCCGTTTGGCCCGGGCATTGCTGGCCATATCGATATCGGCCTTAAAGCCTGCCAATGTGTATACCCTGAAGTTACCGATGCGATCGCTCTGGAATTTCAATTGTATCGGGAACGACATCGTGACCGATTCAATTTTTTTGATCACCTCGGTTTCGTTGTTATTAAAGGGGTAGGCTAATTTGTAATAGATGTTCCGTTCCATAAAGATCAACTGCGGATTAAACCGGGCCTGAAAGCGATCAGAGATTCGCGCTGTGGCCGACAACCCCAGCGAAAGACCTCCCGAGTTGGTGGGCTCCGCTACCAACACGCTGTCGTATTGCAGAAAGCGCGGATGAAACTGTGTATGAAATCGCGAAAGATTTCCACCGATACTGATACCGAAGTAATAGGCTTTGCTGTCGTGATCAGGCAAGTTGATCTCGAGGGTGCTGCCAACCGATTGTGCCTGTAAAATAGTGGAGGCTGCGGCAAAGAGCAGGGTAATCAGCGTGGTTTTGTAGCGGTGTATAAGCAGCATATTCCAAATGTCAGGGGTTCGAAAGCGGCCGATGCGTAACCCGCGTTTTTTAGTAGTGAAACAAAGTTCTCCCGATCCGGAAAAGCATTCGAAGAACGGTTCAGATAGGTATACGCATCGCCATCGGTGTTCAGGGTTCGGGCCAGGCGTGGTGCCCATTTCAGCATGTAGCTATTGTAGAGCAGTTTGAACAGCCTGTTGCGCGGCGTGGCAAATTCCAACACCACCAGCTGTCCGCCTGGTTTCAAGACCCGCAACATTTCGGATAGCCCGGCCTGCAGGTTTTCAAAATTGCGCACCCCAAAGGCCACCATCACTGCATCAAACGAGGCATCGGGGGTATTTATTGTCTCGGCGTCTCCGGAGAGTAGTTCTATCTTTTGTTCAAGTTGCTGCTGTTGAACTTTTTGTCTGCCAATGGCCAGCATGCCCTCCGAGATGTCAATACCCGTAATCCGGTCAGGTTGCAAAAGGCGGCAAGCTATCAAAGACATATCGGCGGTGCCGGTAGCTACATCGAGGATCTTTTTGGGAGTGTAAGGTTGTAACTGTGCGATCGCCTTTTTACGCCAGTACAGATCGATGCTGGCAGACAAAAATCGATTCATAAAGTCATAGCGTGCTGCGATCTTGTCGAACATGGCAGCGACCTGTTTTTTCTTGGGTAGCGTACTGTCGGAGCGGGGTGTTACACGGTCGTGCGGAAGCGGTGGGCGCATCGCTCAAAGATAATCACAGTTGAGTAATTGGCGAGGAAGCGTTTACTTCGCAGAGCAATCGTATGAAAGAGTTGATACAATCGGCCCGTTATGTGATCAGCAGCGCCACGTACAAGCAGTGCCCGCCGCCCGACAGACCCGAGTATGCATTCATTGGGCGTAGCAATGTGGGCAAGTCATCGCTCATCAATATGATCACTGCGCAGCAACGGCTGGCAAAGACCTCGGCTACGCCGGGAAAGACACAGCTGATCAATCATTTTGAGGTCGCAACCACGCATAAGAAAAAGTGGTACCTCGTAGATCTGCCCGGCTATGGCTATGCGGCCACGGTGTCGCAAAAAGCCCGTAATAACTGGGGCAACATGATCGAGTCCTATATACGCAAAAGAGAAAATCTGGTATCGCTCTTCGTGTTGATCGACAGCCGTCATACACCCCAGGCCATCGACCTGGATTTTATCAGACAACTTGGCGAATGGCAAGTCCCTTTTTCTATCGTGTTTACCAAGACCGATAAAAACAAGCCCGGAGCTACCATCAGAAATGTGGAGACCTTCAAACAGGCCTTACTGCAAGAATGGAAGACGCTTCCTCCGTTGTTCTTGACCTCTGCTGTAAAAAAAGAGGGAAGAGAAGAATTGTTATTTCATATTCACTCGCTGCTCAGTTGACCGCTTTGTTGGCGCAACTGCTGCTGGCAAACGCTTCGGGTTTGGCCTTAAAGGCAAATCCCATTCCCAAGATATATCCCATTGCCTCGCGCAAAGCATCATTGCTCTTGAATTGTGGGTTGGTGTTGATATCGGCATGCACTTCCATGTCCACTTCGTATTGGGTAAACAAGGGGCAGAGCTGGTAGGCGATATCGATGCTCTTGGATACTTCGGTGAGCATCCGTTCTTTGATCGTAAAGGGTTGCTGTGTTTTTTCGTTATGAATAAACATGAATCCGCCTTGCCCTTCGCGCAAAAAAACGATCACGGTGGCAAACTCGGTCTCTTTGCCCTTTACCTGAGAGTCGGTGCCGATACATACCTTAAGTCGGTGTCCGTTGTCTGTTTCTCGGCAAATAGCTTTTTCTACCGCCTCGTACAAAGGAAACTCCAGTGGATCACCGTTAAATTTTCTCCATTGCATGGTGTCGCATTTCTTCAATATACCCTATCCTTTTGGCTTGGACGAGTTTGCTGTGCACAAAATATTCACAACACCATACCTTATTGCAAGTGATATTGTCCTGTACGCAACAAGACTAGCGTGCAGGCCTCTTGTACAAGAATACCGGCCGCGCGGGCCAGTGCCGCCAACTCGGAATTTTCGGTACCGGGATTAAAGATGATACGTCGCGGCCGAAGCAGAAGGATCGGCGCTATATAGTCTTTTTGTTGCTGCGGATTCAGGTAGAGTGTAACGGTATCGATTTTCCAGTCGGCAGACAGCTTCGTAAAGATCGGCACCTCTTGTACCAAGGCTGGTTTTCTTCCGACGGCATACACAGTATGTCCTCTCTTTTTTAACTCTACCAGGGCCTGGTAGCTATAGCGCTCGGGTTTTTCAGAGGCTCCCAATATCAACGTAGCGATAGCGGACATGCTGCAAAGCTAAGCCCTTATTCTTTGATCTTTTTACAAATGAAGGCAGCAAGCGAGTTGTTACAGAAACAGGCGAACCGGGTTTTCTAAAAACCGTTTTACCGTTTGCAAGAAAGCGGCTCCGGTGGCACCATCTACGCTGCGGTGATCGCAACTGAGCGTAAGTTTCATGACCTGAGTGGCGGCAAATCCTTCTCCTTTTCTGATGATCTTTTCGCTGATCCGCCCCACGGCCATAATGCAGCTATCGGGTGGGTTGATGATGGCGGTGAACTCATCGATATCCATCATGCCCAGGTTAGAGATGGTAAAGGTATTACCGGTAAATTCCTGGGGTTGTAGTTTTTTGCTCTTGGCCTTTGCGGCAAGTTCTTTTGTTGCTGCGGCTATCTGTGGCAGTGTTTTTTGATCGGCGAATCGAATAACGGGAACGATCAACCCGTCTTCTATGGCCACTGCTACTCCAATATGCACGTGGTGGTAGCGTCTGATCTTGTCGCCCATCCAAGAAGCATTGACAGCCGGATGTTCGCGAAGGGCCAATGAGACCGCTTTTACGATCATGTCGTTGAAACTAACTTTAGTGGGACTGAACTCATTGAGCTGCGTACGGGCAGAGATGGCATTGTCCATGTTCACTTCCATCTTCAGATAGAAATGAGGGGCGGTGAATTTACTTTCGGCCAGGCGCTTGGCAATAACACCCCGCATTTGTGAGTTGGGAATATCGGTATACCCTTCGGTGGTCTGCCCCGTAAAAACGGGCACCATGGCAGGGGCCGGAGTGGCAACAGAAATCGGCGTGACACCGGGCTGAAAACGATCGATATCAGATTTGATGATTCTTCCGCCGTCTCCGCTTCCTTTCAATGCCCGAAGGTCTACTCCTTTTTCTTGTGCCAGTTTTTTGGCAAGCGGTGATGCAATGATACGACCGTTCGACAGTGCAGTCACCGTTTCGTTGACCGGGGGTGCTGTAGCAGTCGCCAAAGCAGCAGTAGCAGCGCTTGTAGTGGTAAAAGGCTGTGTGGCAGCAGCGGGTTGCGAGATCGCAGCGGGTTGCGCAGCGGTTGTCGTTGGTGTACCGGCCGCGGTCTGTGCGGCAACGATGGCATCAACATCTACTTTCCCTTTTTCTCCAATAATACACAGCAATCCGTTGACGGGAATTTTTTCTCCCCGCTGGGCACCGATATAAAGAAGGGTTCCGTTCTTGTAACTTTCGAGCTCCATGGTAGCCTTGTCGGTCTCGATCTCGGCCAATACATCTCCTTTTTTTACGGTATCACCGACTTGTTTGTTCCAACTGGCAATAACGCCCGCCTCCATGGTATCGCTAAGGCGAGGCATCAGCACCACTTCTTCGATCTTAGAAAGATCGAGTGGCTGGGCCCCAGCGGTAGTGGCGGCATTTACGGGAGCAGTGGCAGGCAATGCGACGGGTGTTGCAGTGGCTGTTGCGGCAGTAGGCAGGGTTTGAGTAGAGCCGGGCTGTGTTTGATCGGCGCTCGGGGTGGCAGTACTGCTAGCGGGTTTGGCAGCGAGTAATGCGCTGATGTCTTCTCCGGCTTTTCCGATAATGGCCAGCAGGTCATTGACCTGTAGTTTGGCTCCTTTGTCGGCACCGATATGCAACAAGACACCGTCTTTGTAGCTTTCCAGTTCCATAGTGGCCTTGTCGGTCTCCACTTCTGCAAGCAGGTCGCCTTTTTTTACCGTATCGCCTACCTTCTTGTGCCAGGCGGCGATCACGCCTTCCGTCATAGTATCACTTAACCGGGGCATTAAGATCACTTCAGCCATTCGCCGTTCGATTTAAGGCTCGAAATTAAGGAAAATGCGCTATTGGCGGCTATCAATAGTCTAGTTCAAGGCGAAGCCGATCCTTTAGTTGCTGCACCAGCGGATATTGTTTGACCAGTTCTTGAAATTGCTCTTTACTGCTCAGCATGGCCTCTGCCGGGGGCTGGTCGCCCGTCTGTTCCTCTACCAATACGATGAACTTAAGACCGCTTACCCGTAGTTGCGCTTGCAAAAATTGAAAAAGCGAATTACGTTCTTGCTCTATGAATTTTTGTTCGATGTTGTTGGCGGTAACGACCTCAAAGCTGTTGTTGTCGCAGATCCGCAAGCGGGCCGCTTCGAAGGGTTGCAGCGCCGGGCTGCGTTCGGCTCGCAATTTATCGGAGTAGCGCGCCCATGCAGTGACCAGTGTTGCCGTATCGAGGAAATTATCGGAAGCTTTGGCGGTCTCGCCGCCATTGGTTTTGAATTGTTGTCTGATCTTCTCAAGACCACTCAGTCGGGGTGTTTCGATGGTCAGCCTTGCCTTGGGCTTCTCCGTAGCAGCGGTATGGGGCGTCTCGGGTACTGCTACAGACGCAGCGGTCATGGCCCCACCGGGGTACAACCGAATGGGCGTGGTTCTAAAACCCAGTGGCGCGTCAGCTATTTTTTTTTTGACCGATCCCGAGCCGTCGGTAGCGATCGAAAGGGCTTGTTGTAAGTAGGCTAGTTTAATGAGTGCCATTTCTACTTGCAAACGTTTATTGCGGGCCGACCGGTAGTTGATCTCGGCCTCACTGATGATGTTCAGGGCGCTGACCAGGTAGGCAGCACTGGCCGATTGCGCTGTTTGCGCATATTGCTGTTTGAAATTCTCTACGGTATCTAGCAACGAAGCAGCTTTGGGATCTTTGCACACCAATAAGTTTCTAAAGAATTCTGCCAGGCCGTTCAGCACCCCATCACCTTCGAAGCCCTTTTGGTTAATCTCGTCGTAAAGCACGATCATTCCGCTCAGGTCTTGTTGCTGCATCATCGAGAACAAACGAAAATAGTAGTCGGCATCCAGTATATTCAGGTGTTCGAGTGTGGTGGCATACAGCAGATTTCCATTGGAGAAACTCACGATCTTATCCAACATGCTGAGTGCATCGCGCAGACACCCCTCGCTTTTTTGGGCAATCAGTTGCAACGCGGCCCGTTCGGCCTGCACCTTTTCTTGATGACAGATCTTTTCGAGGTGTGCTACCGTGTCTTCGGTGGTAATGCGTTTAAAATCGAAGAGCTGACAGCGGCTCAGGATCGTTGGAAGAATCTTGTGCTTTTCGGTCGTGGCCAAAATAAAAATGGCATAGGGTGGGGGCTCTTCGAGTGTCTTTAAAAAAGCATTGAAGGCCTGTTGCGAAAGCATGTGCACCTCGTCTATTACATAGACCTTGTATTGCCCTGCCTGCGGGGCAAAGCGCACTTGTTCGGTCAGTTGGCGTATATCATCGACCGAGTTGTTCGAGGCCGCATCCAATTCAAAATAATTGAGCGAAGCACCCTCGTTGAACGAAAGACAGCTGCTGCATTGGTTACAAGCTTCGCCTTGCGGGGTGCGATTTTCGCAATTGATGGTCTTGGCCAGAATCCGCGCGCAGGTGGTCTTACCAACGCCTCGGGGTCCGCAGAACAAAAAGGCGTGAGCCAATTGTTGATTGCGAATGGCGTTCTTGAGGGTGGTGGTAATATGGTCTTGGCCCAGCACACTGTCGAACTGCTGGGGCCTGTACTTACGCGCCGAAACAATAAACCTGTCCATGACCGCAAGATAACGAACGCCGCAACAATCGCGGGTCTGCCTGCTGCGTTGTGAATAAGTAAACGGCTATAAAATGGGATGTCGCTCCTTAGGAAGGCTGCGGTCAAAGGCGTACCGCCAGGTGATCAGCTTTCGGGTAGGAAAAGTGTCTCCCAACCCCTGGGCCACGTTGAGCATCTTGGGGTTAAAGTCACCGATCCACTGTAATTCGTAGTAGGTATAACGGCGCATGGCTTGTATCACGAACTTGGCTTCGTTGATCATAAAGGCATCTACCCCCTTTCCCTGAAACTCCGGGATCACTCCAAAAATTATTCCTGTGAAGCGCGGGTTGGGGCGGGTATGTTTGATGTAGAGAAATTTTAATTTATGCCACCAGTCGAACTTTCCATTTAGGTATTTGAACCATTGATTCAGGTCAGGGATATTGACAAAAAACCCGATCGGTTCGTTATGATAATACGTAAACCACACGATCTTTTCTTCCATGACGGGCTTCATTCTCTTAAAAAGCGCAAGTGCCACTTCTTCTCTCATCTCCTTGAGCCCGCCGTGGCCGGCCCAGGCCTTGTTGTAGATGACGGTAAAATCTTGTGCGTATTTTTCGAGTTGATGTTTGTTGATATAAACGGCCCTGTACCCCGGGTCTTGTTTGAGGGTGGCATGTCTGTCGATCAGTTTTTGATTGATCTCTTTGGTAGGGTCCAGTCCAAAACAGATCTGATCAAAAAAAGGATAGAACCCATAACCCTCAAACAGTTGCCGATAATAAGGTTTGTTATAGTTCATGCAGTACAGAGGCGGCTGAAATCCCTCTACGATGAGTCCCCACCAACGATCCCTTTCGCCAAAATTGATGGGCCCGTCCATGCCTTCCATGCCACGTTCGCTCAGCCACGATTTTGCCGTGTCAAAAAGCAGGTTGGCGGCGTTCTGGTCGTTGATACAGTCAAAAAACCCGATACCTCCCACCGGGTACTGGTCTCCCTTGGTGCGGTAGCGCCGGTTGACAAAGGCCGCGATCCTTCCTATTTTTTCGCCCTTTTGGTCGACCAATAGCCAGCGAATGGCCTCTCCGAAGCGAAAGGCCTTGTTTTTTTGAACATCGAATACCTCTTCGACATCCTTATCGAGCGGGCGAATGTAATTGGGATCACCGGCATAGAGCTGGGCGTTGACCTCCAAAAAAGCAGCTTGCAGCCGGGGGGTATTTACTTCTAGTACCTGCACGCTCACAAAGGTAGCGAACC
>CAZZLP010000009.1:0-18502 GCA_964654705.1 uncultured Chitinophaga sp. | reverse complement strand
TGAAAAAATACACAATAAAGGACAGGCGCGTCTTTTTAAAAGTGATTTTCTCGAATGGCTTACCAAAGCTCATCCGTTGGTCATCTGGGGAATGTATCTTCCTGTCCTCTTCTACCTGCCTTACCTGGCACAGGCGCGTTACGGGTTCTCTCCTTTTTCGATGGCGCTCAATTTTTTTCTTGGCATTTTTTGCTGGACATTTTTTGAGTACATCGCGCATCGTTTTATCTTTCATTGGGTGCCCAACACTCCCTTTGCCACCAAAGTGGTCTACACCATGCATGGCAACCATCATCATTACCCGCGCGATCGGCAACGTCTCTTTATGCCTCCGTTACCAAGCATCTTGATCGCCGTGATCTTATTTTCGCTTTTTTATGGGATGATGGGGTCACATGCCCTTTTGTTCTTTCCCGGATTTTTACTGGGGTATCTGCTCTATGCTTCTATGCATTATGCCATTCATGCCTGGAACCCGCCATTCAAATGGATGAAACCGCTGTGGCGCAACCACCACTTGCATCACTACAAAAACGAGCATCATGGCTTTGGGGTCAGCTCTACGCTCTGGGACATGGTATTCGGTACCATGTTCGACCTGAAGAACGAAAAAGAGGATAAAGAAAAGGTCAAGAGTCTGCAGTTCGAAAAAAGTTCTTAACCGATCGCCCTTGACAGATCGTCGATCAGATCGGCGACATCTTCAATTCCTACGCTCAGCCGAATCAGTTTGTCCGAAAGACCATTACGCAGTCTTTCTTCGCGCGGTATCGACGCATGGGTCATGGAGGCCGGGTGATTGATCAGCGACTCTACGCCGCCTAAACTTTCTGCCAACGAAAAAAGGTGGGTACTGGATAATACTTTTTGCGTGGCCGCCGGATCGTTATCTTTTAATTCGAACGAGATCATGCCCCCAAATCCTTTCATTTGTTTTTTGGCTATGGCATGTCCGGGATGCGACGCAAAACCGGGCCAGTAAACTTTTTCGATCTTCGGATGCTTGGCCAGCCATTCGGCCACTTGCGCGCCGTTTTCGCAATGGGCTTTCATTCGAAGACCCAGTGTCTTAATGCCGCGTAGTACCAAAAAGCAATCCATGGGTCCGGGTACGGCACCGCTGCTTTTCTGAATAAAGTAGAGTTGCTCGCGAAGCGCATCACTGTTAGTGGCTAGCGCCCCCTGTATTACGTCGCTGTGTCCTCCTAGATATTTGGTTGCCGAGTGCATCACGATATCAGCACCCAGTTGAAGGGGCTGCTGCAGGGCGGGCGAAGCGAACGTATTGTCAACGGCCAATAAAATGTTCTTTTCTTTGGCCAGGGCAGCTATCGATTCGATATCGGATACATTCATCAGCGGATTGGTGGGCGTTTCTATCCAGATAAGTTTTGTCTTGGGGGTGATGACCTTTTTGATCTCGTCGAGTTGGGTAGTATTGACTTGATGAAACACGATACCCAGTCTCGAGAATATCTTGGTAAATAACCGGTAGGTTCCTCCGTACATGTCATTGCCACAGATTACTTCATCGCCCCCGTTCAGCAATTTGATAACCGCATCGGTAGCGGCCACGCCACTGCCGAACACCAGCCCGTGCTTTGCATTTTCGAGCAGGGCAATGGCTTCTTCAAGCGCTTTGCGAGTGGGATTTTGACTGCGGGCGTACTCAAATCCTTTATTGATACCGGGGGCCTCTTGTACATAGGTAGAGGTCTGAAAGATCGGTGTCATGATCGCTCCGGTAGAGGGATCGGGATGGGTCCCTGCGTGTACGAAGGTCGTGTTGCTTCCCCATTTTTTTTCTTGCGCTGCCATGTGTTTGATTTCAGAATTTAAATTGAATACGAGCTTCCCAATTTTCCCAGGCCACTACCAGCTCTGCTTTGTCCTCTTTTTCTTTAAAGACCATGGTAAAATATTCAAGGGCCAGTCCGGTTTTGGTTACCGGTACCTCAAAGCGGGTAATATTGCTGCTTTGTTCTTGTTGCGTACCCCAAATATCGGTAGTGCCATTCAAGACAAAGGTCCACGATTCAGGATGCGGAATACAATAAAGGGTATAGCGACCGGCTTTGACAGGCTGGTTCTCAATCGAGGCGTTTTTAAAAAGCTCCAGCTCGGTGGCTTCGTTGGCACCGAGTCGCCAGCCCTGTTCGTATTGTAAAATATCAGGAAACAGCCTGCGCCCCTGCAGGTGCGGGCGGCTGTAAATAACGCGGGCCAGCGGTAAAGAGGAACGATGTCCGGAGAGATGCAGCTTTGGATAGTCAACAGGCCAGTAACTCATATCCATCGGCGAAATATCGACCAATGCATAAGGATTAACCGAGGGTCTGGCCGCTACATTGGTCTCGGGGGCGATCGTGACAGAAGAGGCCGGTGCTCTTTTTTGCTGCTGACAAGCCAGCAGTCCTGATACTAACAGGAGGGTAATGAGCGGTTTCATAAAGCGGAAAAAAGGGTTGTTAGTGCTGTTCAAAATTAGTTGAATTTACCCTTTATAAATTGACTGATACTGCTAACCAAAGGTTGCATGACCGGAAGCGTAGGGTTGGAGTAACTCGCGATGTTCTCGGCGGGTGCGGCACTGCGGACCTCTTTTAATACATGATTCATGGATGGGATCATTACCAGGCTTGCCCTGCGATTTGCCGCCGCCAGCAGCCGGGCATCGGTCTCTTTGACCTGCAGGTCGTTGGTGCCTTGCAGGACCAGTGCACGGCAATGAAGCGATCGCATCAACGCTTGCGGATCATAGCGGAGCCAAGAGATCATGTAGGGCTGAACCGAAGGTCTGAAAACCGAAAACAGCATCGGATGCGGTTTGGCGATCCGCTCACCGCTGAGCAGCGTATCAAGGTAGCGACAGGCGAGTCGCTTAAGGGTATCGGGTCCGCTGCCATTCAGGAATTGTTCGCGCAAAACGGCATCGATCGGCCTCCCTGCACCGGCTATACTGATAAATCCTTTTATCTTTTCGGTTTGCGCAGCACCCAGCCCCACCAACGATCCTTCGCTGTGTCCTGCAATAAAGATCTTCCGAAATCCCTTTTTTCTAAGCCAGCGGATCCACCCGATGGCATCATCCACTCCATCGCTGAATTGCATCTGCTCTTCTCGAAGTTGTTTGATCTGACTTTTGGCCACGCCTCTTTTATCATAGCGAAGCGAGGCAATGCCATGGGCCGCCAGGCTATCGGCCAGCTGTACTAATGAATTATTTTTTCCGGGTAACAGCGGGCTGTTGCCATCGCGGTCGGTGGGCCCCGAGCCGGCAATGATCAGCACCACAGGGGGTCTTTTAACAGTAGCAGGGGTCAACAGCGTTCCCTTTAATGTTCCACCCGTAATGGCTAACTCGGCCTCTTGTTGCCGGTATAAAGCGGGTTGAATCGAATCCCTTTGTGCCGACACGATCTGAGTGGCGGCAAATAGTAAGCACAGTGCTCCCCCCTTAAGCCATCGACGATTATTCATAGCTGCAAAGTTGCATTTATTTGACTTCTGATGCATCCTTTATCTTTGCTGCTCCCGCAATGTCTCACCCTTTTGTGATCTGAAGGCGGATCAAACCCATCCTCCATGCAAAAAGGACCCATCTCACAATTCGTACAGCACCACTACCGTCATTTTAATGCCGCCGCACTGGTCGATGCGGCTAAGGGCTATGAGCAACATTTGCTCGAAGGCGGAAAGATGATGATCACCCTGGCCGGGGCCATGAGTACCGCCGAACTCGGTGTATCACTGGCCGAGATGATCCGCCAAGGCAAAGTGGATATCATTAGCTGTACGGGTGCCAATCTCGAAGAAGATGTTATGAACCTGGTCGCTCATTCGCATTACAAGCGTATTCCAAATTACCGCGATCTGACCCCGCAAGAAGAGTGGGACCTGCTCGAAAATCATTATAACCGTGTAACCGATACTTGTATTCCCGAAGAAGAGGCCTTTCGTCGTTTGCAAAAACATTTGGTCAAGCAATGGAAAGATGCTGAAGCAAAGGGGGAGCGCTATTTTCCGCATGAGTTTCTGTATAAGGTCGTGTTGTCCGGAGAATTAAAACAATATTACGAGATTGACCCCAAAGACAGTTGGATCGTGGCAGCTGCCGAGCGCAACCTGCCTATTGTGGTACCCGGATGGGAAGATTCTACCACAGGTAACATCTTTGCCAGTTATGTAATTAAAGGAGAGCTAAAAGCAGCTACCGTCAAAAGCGGCATCGAATACATGGCTTGGCTTACCGAATGGTATCGGGCCAATTCTGCCGGAAAGGGCGTAGGTTTCTTCCAGATCGGTGGCGGCATTGCCGGTGATTTTCCCATATGCGTAGTGCCCATGATGTACCAAGATCTGGAGTGGCATGATGTTCCGTTCTGGAGTTATTTCTGCCAGATCAGCGATTCGACCACTTCGTACGGCTCTTACTCCGGGGCTGTTCCTAACGAAAAGATCACATGGGGAAAGCTCGATATCCATACGCCCAAGTTTATTGTAGAGAGTGATGCCACCATTGTGGCACCGCTGATCTTTGCCTGGGTGTTGGGATGGTAAACGACCAACCTTGTCCTCCTCTCCTTGCGAAAGCTATTGTGCTATCGTAAAGCGTCGTCGCTTGCTTATCGACCCGGAGGCATCCCCAAAGGAATATCTCTTTTGAGCATCTCTTCGCGACCGGCCATTTCCCAGGCGGTATAAAATACCAGCTGCGCTCGTTTGGCCATTAGGGGATAATTGATCTTGTCGGGTGTGTCGGTGGGCTTATGATAATCGGCGTGCACCCCGTTAAAATAAAAGATGATGGGAACGCCCTTGGCCGCAAAATTGTAGTGATCACTTCTGTAATAAAAACGATTGGGATCTTTGGGATCGTTGTACTTGCGATCCAGTTTCATTTTGATATACGTGGCATTGACCTGATCGGTAATGGGTGCCAGGTCGGAGCTTAACTTATCATCTCCGATCGTATAGATATAGTTGACGGAATCTTGGTCTTTTTGGTACTCCGATCCGATTCTTCCGATCATATCGATGTTAAGATCGACCGTTGTTTTCTCTAATGGAAAAACGGGATTCTCCGAATAATGCTGGCTGCCCCAGAGTCCCTTTTCTTCTCCGCTTACCGTCATGAACAAAATGCTGCGACGAGGTCCTTTGCCCGCTGCCTTGGCAGCGCTAAAGGCCTCGGCTAATTCTAAGATGCCGGTAGTACCGCTGCCATCATCATCGGCACCATAGTAAATAGTACCATCACTGCGTTTGCCCACATGATCGTAGTGGGCGGTAATGACCACATACTCGTCTTTCTTGTCACTGCCTTCGATCAATCCCAACACATTCGATACGTTGGCGGTGGTGGTTTGCTTCGCATAGCTGAGCGCCAAAAGACTACGATAAGGTTTGCTGAGCAAGGCGTTCGCTTTGAACTTTTCCATCAGCGTTTCGGGGGGAGTCCCCAATAAAGCAGCGCCTACTTTAGGAGAGATATAAAAGCCAAATAGCGACTGCGTGGCTTTAAAACCCGTCAGACTCCAGTTACTCGTAAGGGGAGCAGCTTTGCGTGGAAAATTGCTGTGAACGATTAGTATACCGGCGGCTCCCCGACTAAGTGCGGCATTCAGTTTGCCATTCAAAGAACCTGGAGAGGCAAACCCGCTCACGCTGGGCTTGTATCCATCCGGAAGTCCATCCATAATCAAGACCATTTTACCGGTAACGGGCAGCTCTTTATAGTCATTGCGGATATCTCCGTCGCTAATACCATATCCGGCAAACACGATCTCGGAAAAGCGCATCGAGGCACTGTAGTTGCCCGAAAGTGGTTGAAAGTCTTCGTTCAATGCATAGTTGATCCCGTTGATCTCGAGCGATGCAGCGGTCATGGAATCTTTGTACAGTGAGTAATACTGCCGGTAGCTGCCATTATTGCCGGGCAACAAGCCTAATTGACGAAAATGATTTTCGATATAGGTCGCAGCTTTTTCCAATCCGGGCGAAGGGGTGTCGCGTCCTTCCATTTCGGGGCCGGCCAGCGTATACAAATGTCTTTGCATGTCTTGTGCGGTAATGGTGGCTGCCGCTTGCATGGCCGCTTTATCTTTCTTTTGTGCGAACAGACCAAAAGAAGAAAGCAGCAGGGCAAAGAGGATCAACTTTTTCATGGGGGGGGTATTTACATTGAAGATAAAATATAGGCGATCAGCAGCCGGCAATCTTATTGACCCGGTTCTGGTGCCTTCCTCCTTCGAAAGGCGTCGTCATAAAATCCATGACCATCTGTATGGCCAGCTCCTCTGAAACAAAGCGAGCCGGAATACAAATGATGTTGGCATTGTTATGGGCACGTGCCAGCTTGGCCAGCTCTTGTTCCCAGCATAGGGCCGCTCTTACCCGCGGCTCCTTGTTGGCCGTAATGGCCACTCCATTTCCACTGCCACAGATCAGAATGCCAAACGAAGCGTTACCCCCGGCCACTTGTTTTGCAACGGGATGGGCCATATCGGGATAGTCGACCGAGTCGGTACTAAAGGCGCCGTGGTCATTGACAGTCCAACCCTTTTCGCGAAGCAGGGCACTAATCTTTTCTTTGTAAAGAAAACCCGCATGGTCGCATCCTATGGCAACGGGCAGGCTTTGGTCAAATGAAGCAGACATGATGGGGATGGTATTAACTCCACTGTTGTTCTTGTTTGGCGCGGCGCTTGTCAATACGGGCGGTAATGATTATGCTGGCCTCAAAGAGCAGGTAGAGCGGTATGGTAACGATGGTTAAGCTAAACGGATCGGTAGAGGGCGTTATAATGGCGGCGGCGATCAAAATGATCACAAAGGCATGCCGGCGATACTGACGTAAAAAACGAGCCGATACGATACCGATGCGTGCCAGTAAACTCATGAGTAATGGCATCTGAAACAATAACCCGATACCAGCGGTGGTATAGATCAGATTTTCGAGGTAGTCCGAAAAACTCGGCATAATCTGGATCTGCTCACTCAGTTTATAGTTAAAATAAAAGTTGACCATAAAGGGGGTCAGTATGTAATAGCCAAAGAGCACTCCCATAAAGAACAACAGCGATACCCAAAAGATAACCCCTCTGGTCTCTTTGAGCTCTTGTGCAGAAAGTGCGGGCTTAACGAATCGCCAGAATTCCCAGAAGATATATGGAAAGGCCAATATAAACCCGCCCACAAAGGCCAGCGTAAACGATGCCACGAACTGGCCGGTCATGGTCGTCTCTAAAAATTTTGCCTCCACCTGCCGAAAACAGAGTGCTTCTCCGATTCCGATCTGTCTTCCTATTTTACAAAGCCATTTGGCAGCGATAAAGTCGGGGCGCGTGGGGCCAAAGATCAGTTCGCTGACCACAAAGTCCGATTTAATGAAGATAAAGATCGCGCAAACGATCACCGCGATCACGCAACGAATGATATGCCAGCGCAGTTCTTCGAGATGGTCAATGAAGGTCATCTCGCCGGCCGGCGTGCTGTCTCTTCTATTAAAAAAATTAAGTAATGACATGAATAATTACAGATAACAAATATACGAGTACCCCTTTATTGAGCACGGTGGTCAGCGAAGTCTTTTTATCCTGACGGTCTCTATACGGGTATCGGTTACCTGCAGCATCTCGAATTCGTAGGCTCCTATAATGATCCGTTCTTTTTGGCGTGGAATTTTTTCGTGGTAGTGGGTAATATAGCCCGAGAGGGTCTCGGCCTCTTGCTGGCGAAGGTCAAGTTCATACTTGTGGTAGAGATAGTCCAGCTCGATCCGCCCCGAGAAAATATACTCGTCCTCGCTTACTTTTTTCTCTAATTGTTCTTCGGTATCGTATTCATCTTGTATTTCTCCAAAAAGTTCTTCGAGCACATCTTCCATGGTAATGATACCGGCCGTACCCCCGAATTCATCGACTACCCAGGCAATGCTTTTTCTTTCGCGGGTAAACTTGCTGATCAGGTCGGCCGCACTCATACTCTCGGGAACGGCGGGTATTGGATACATGATCTCACTGGTGGTGGCAGGGCCGGCAAACAGATCGAGCTGGTGTACATACCCGATAATATGATCGATGTTGTTTTTATAGACCACCAGCCGACTGAGTTTGGTGTCGATAAACTGTTGCTTTAGTTTTTCGATGGGAGCTCCTTGCTCTATGCCAATGATCTCCTTACGGGGTACCAGGCATTGTCTGATACGGACCTTTGGAAGTTCTTGGGCATTCTCCATTAGTTGTGCATTGCGCTCTTCGCGTTCGTCTTTTGCGGCGGGGGTAAATAGCCATTTCAGGTCCGATCGGGTCAGGGTCTCTTTATGGGGGTCGACCCGAATATTGAAAACATAGACCAATATCCACTCGGCCATGTTCATCATGCCCAGGGCGATCGGTTGGGCGATCTTGAAAAAAAACTCGAAGACTGGAGCCGTGGCCAGCAAAAACCGGTTGGCATGCGCCCGAAAGACAGCGCGGGGAATAAATTCTGCGAAACAAAGCACGAACAAGGTCAACAGCACGATCTCGACCAGAATCCTTGTAAGGTCTGACCCTACCCGAAAGCGAGTCCAGATCAGTTGGGTCACCCCACTGAGTTGCAATCCCAGTAACACCAAAAAGAAGGTGAACCCCAACAGGGTGCTGGCCAAGAACCGATCGGGTTGCTCATAATAACGGCTGACCAGCCGATAGGCACGCGGTTGTTGTTTTTTTCGAAGTTCAAGCCCTAATCGGCTGGCACTGTAAAAGGCCATTTCGATGCCCGCAAAGAATCCCATCAGCAACAACGTGATCAAAAACCATATCAGTGATTGCCACTCCATCATATTATCTGGATAGATATTCGCGAACCAAGTGCAGCACTTGAGCGCAGGCCACTTCGAGCCTGTCATTGATAATGATGTGATCGAACGAAAGCCGGTAACTGCATTCCTCACTGGCTTTGGCAAGACGTAGTTGCAGTGACTCCGGGGTTTCGGTGCCCCGGGCTTTGAGCCGATCGCGCAAGACGTCCAACGAGGGCGGCTCAATGAAAATCGACAGACTTTGCGGGTACTGTTCTTTGATGCGCAATCCTCCTTTTACATCAATATCAAGCAGGGGCGCTTGCTGTTGGTGCCAGATGCGTTCGAGTTCACTGCGAAGGGTACCATAATATTTTCCTTCGTAGACCATCTCCCATTCGGCGAATTCACCGGCGGCCACGCGTTGGGTAAATTCTTCGGCAGAAATAAAATAGTAATCGACCCCATGGGTTTCTTTCGTCCGCGGCGATCGCGTGGCGCAGGATACAGAAAACCCAAGTTGATCGGGCAAGTTGGCCAGCAGATGTTTTACGATCGAGGTCTTGCCGGCGCCAGAGGGGGCGGCAATAATGATGAGCTTATGTGGCAGTGGCGACATAGAACGATCTTCTACCGAACGAAGATCAATAACGTTTTTTCTTGAAGTTGCCTCCGGGGCGGTTATCTCTGCGGCCATTGCCCGGACGATACTTGCCTCTTCCTTTGCCGTATCCTCCTCTGCCCATCTCTCTTCCTTCTTGCTGGGGGCGATAGGCTTTGATGTAAGGTGTATTGGTAAAGGTGAGTTGACCGTCGGTAATGGTGTTGAGTTCGCTTTGAATGGCATCGTCGTACACGAGTTCTTTGTGCCAATTGTTATAGGCCAGCTTCATGTAGTAGGCGATCGCATTGGCAAAGCCCAGTTTTTTCTCGGGTTGTTCTTCTTCTAA
This sequence comes from uncultured Chitinophaga sp., assembly GCA_964654705.1. Classification (GTDB taxonomy): domain Bacteria; phylum Bacteroidota; class Bacteroidia; order Chitinophagales; family Chitinophagaceae; genus JJ008. The sequence goes on along the minus strand of CAZZLP010000009.1, from coordinate 8,764 downwards.
GGCCTTATGGATAACAAGTTCCAGGTTCTTGCCCAAGTGCGAGTAGCGGGGATAACGCTTGGGATACGAGAGAGGCTGGGGTTTGGCCTTGAGCGTTTCTCGAGTGGGGATCGGATAGGGCGAGTCCACATCGAGTTTAAAATCGGCGATCAAAAAGAGATGATCCCACAGTTTGTGTCTGAAATCCTCGATGTTTTTCAGATGCGGGTTCAAAAATCCCATCAACTCTATTACCGCCTGGGCGTTGCGCTGGCGTCTTTCGGGATCTTCGATCTGCTGAACGTGTTCGATCATTCGTTGTACATGACGACCGTATTCCCGCATAATAAGGTGATTGCGGGTAGTATTATACTCCATTTGCTGCGCATCCATAGTTAACAAAGATAAGAAAGACTGCAGGAGTGAACAACTGGCGTCGGTGGGCAGGATTCAAGATCAACGGAGCCCTACCTTTGCGCTCGATGCGCGTGGCTTTTTATATGGGCGATCCTGACACCGGGGGTACGGCGGCCATTGCCCTGTCTTGGGCGCTGGCACTGGCCACGCAATATCCGCAAGACAACTGTCTGGTCCTTCTCGCAAATCCTGTCTCAGAAACGTTGCAAGACTTCTCAGGTACCGTTACCGCTAATCGGCCTCCGGTCATTCGGCTGCCTCGTCGTTATACTTTCTTTCCCTTTTGGGCAGATGCTGTACTCTATCGACAATTGCGACAATTTCGCCCCGACATCATTATTACCACCCACTCGAAGCGACCCGCTTTTGTCCGCTACAAACAAATTCGGGTAACCCCGCAAGCCGGTCTTGTTACCCGAGATGCCGAAACGCGTTTTGCACCACTGCCTTCTTCGCATTACGCGTTATTGAGCATCGACAAGAAGCATGCCATCAAGGAGGAGTGGACCTTTGGCAGGGAATTTTTTATGCTGACCGGGGCCCTTCCCTCCGAGGCACAACTACTGCTGCTTTTACAAGCCTTTTCGCTTTTCAAGAACCGGCAGCAAAGCGGACTGCGATTGGTGCTTCCTTTTTCGCTTTCGAAGCACTACCCTGCGCTGGCAAAAAAGATCGTTCAATACAAATATGTCAATGCATTGATCATTACCGAAACCATCACGGCGGCACAGCGGGCCCAACTGGCGGGAGCATCTTATGCATTGATCGAGCTTGGTTCTTCCGGCGAGTCTATAATGGCTGCTGCACAGGCCTGGCGGGCGGGAGTACCTTTGCTGACCTTGCAGGACCCCGATTTGCCGCTCAGAGATACTCCATCGGTACTGACCGCTTCGGCGTTTACCAAAGAGGCGCTGGCAGCTATTTTGATGCAGATCTATAAAGATGAATCCCTTCGATTGCAATTGATCCGAAGCGGACAACAATGCCTGCCACAGATCGATTCCGGCACAGTTACCCGCGCGCTTCGTGAGCGACTGCTGCAAGAGGCGGGTATAGGCTAAGCGCCTAACGCTTGATACGCCTTGCCTATCTTTGCAGCACTTAAAGCAACACATGGCTCTATCTACCATTACCATTGACGTTCAGACCGACGAAAAGAAAGTTCCTGCGGCCATCCACTGGAGCGCCTCCGACAATGGGGCCGATAATAAACAAGCAGCTAAGGCAATGATGATCGCCTTTTGGGATGCAGCCGAAAAAGCCGCCCTTCGCATTGACCTGTGGACACAGGATATGATGGTCGATGAGATGGCCGATTTTTTTTATCAGACGCTCATGACCATGGCCGATACCTATGGTCGTGCTACCCAGTACGAAGACCAGGTCAATGACATGAAACAATTTGCCCGCGACTTTTATACAAAGTTTCGCGAAAGACAAATGAAAGAAAACAAAGCGTAAGAAAATATGTCACTCGAACAAAAGATTATGGCCGATCTCAAAGCGGCCATGTTGGCAAAAGACGAGGCTGCGTTGCGCAGCCTGCGTGCTATCAAGGCGGCCATTCTGCTGGCCAAAACAGCCGAGGGCTTCACAGGCGAACTCAGTGCGGATGCCGAAATAAAGTTGCTCCAGAAAATGGTCAAGCAGCGAAAGGATTCGCTCGAGATCTTTCAGCAACAAGCTCGTCCCGAACTGGCTCAGAAGGAGATCGAGGAGATCGCTGTTATCGAAAAATTTCTGCCTAAACAATTAGACGAGGCCGCCTTGCGGGAGGTGTTGACCGCCGTTATTGCCAAGACTGGCGCCACCACCGCTGCCGATATGGGAAAGGTAATGGGAGCCGCCAATAAAGAGTTAGCCGGTAAGGCCGATGGAAAAGCGATAGCCGCCATCGTAAAAGAATTGTTGGGGGCTTCGTAAAAAATTCTTCTTACCGTATGTGGATCGATCTGCTTTGGCTGGGCCTTTTGCTGCTGGCCGGTATCAAAGGCTATAAGCGCGGATTGATCGTGGGTGTTTTCTCTTTTGTAGCCGTGCTGGTCGGTCTGGCTGCCGCCGTTAAGTTATCTGTGGTGGCCGCTGCTTATATGAGACAATACACCGCTATTGCGGGTGGCTGGATTCCATTGCTTTCTTTTCTGGTTGTTTTTTTAGTCGTTGTCTTGTTGATCCGGCTGGGGGCCAACGCCATTGAGGAAGCGGTCAAGATCGTGACGCTGGGTTGGGCCAACAAACTGGGTGGCGTCTTGCTCTATGCAGCCTTGTACACACTGGTCTACAGCGTAGTATTATTTTATCTCTCTTCTATGGGTGTTCTTAGTGAAAAGACCTTGCACGACTCGGTCAGTTTTTCTGTATTGAAACATCTGGGTCCCTGGACTCTCGATACGTTCGCTACCTTGTTTCCGTTGTTCAAGGATATGTTCGCCTCCTTGCAACAATTTTTTGCAGAACTACGGAGCCATCTGAATGTTCGCTGAGCTAGATTATTTTCTGGCAAGATGATATCTTGGTTAATCAGCTGCCGATTGATCTAAAACGACTACTTTAGCAGTGTCATCAGCCTTACGCCCCGCCTATGAATTATGAGATCAAGCAAAAAGAAAAATTCCGGTATGTAGAGGAAGGTACCGGAGAGCCGCTGGTATTGCTACATGGTCTTTTCGGCGCCTTGAGTAATTTTTCGGGGCTCATTGAACATTTTCGTTTTCATAACCGGGTCATTGTTCCCCTGTTGCCTTTGCTCGACATGGATATATTGCACACTTCGGTGGGCGGACTCTCCAAGTATGTGCATCGTTTTTTAGAGACCCTCGATGTAAGGGGGGTCCATTTGCTGGGTAATTCGTTGGGGGGGCATGTGGCATTGGTGTATACGCTCAAGCATCCCGAAAGGATCCGTTCACTGATATTGACAGGCAGTTCGGGTCTTTTCGAAAGCGGCATGGGAGACAGCTATCCGCGTCGTGGCGATTACGAATACATCAAAAACAAAACGGCACTTACGTTCTATGATCCCAACATGGCCACCAAAGAGCTGGTCGACGAAGTGTATAGTATCACCAATAACCGTTTAAAGGTAATCAAGATTATTGCCTTGGCTAAAAGTGCTATCCGAAATAATCTCGGCGAAGAGCTCAACAAGATCCAGGTTCCCACGTTGCTGGTCTGGGGTAACAATGATACCATCACTCCTCCGTTCGTAGGAAAAGAATTCAATAAGCTGATCCCGAACAGCGAGCTGCATTTTATAGATAAGTGCGGGCATGCGCCCATGATGGAGGTACCCGACGCATTCAACGAGATTTTGCAGGGCTTTCTGACCAAACTAAAAACGAGTTAAGGGGTTAATAAAGGGGCGGGCAATTTTGCATTCCGCTCTAACGTTTATGACGTCTCCATGCTGGTAAAAGATATTGCTTCTTCTTCGCTGCCCTGGCTTCAATCCGGAGACACCGTGGGCGAGGCATTGCTCCTGATGCAAGATCATCATTGCGAGCAGTTACCCGTGGTAGAGGCCGGTCTTTATGCCGGGTTGATCTCCGAGACGGAACTGCTCGATCATCTGCAACCCGAAGACACCCTGGGTACTCTTTTGCCCTTGTTGTCGGTACCTGCCGTAAGCGGAGAGCAACATTTTTTACAAGCCCTGACCCTTGCCAGCGAACAACACCTGAGCGTGGTGCCCGTACTGGGAGAGGAGCGTGAACTGATAGCGTTGCTCTCTCTCACTTCGCTGCTGCAAGAGCTCTCTCGTTTTCTGGGCTTGCAAGAAGGCGGCGGGCTGCTGGTGTTGGAGAAAGAATCCAACCAATATTCATTTAGCGAGATCAGCAAGCTGGTAGAGACCAACGACGCACAGGTAACCCAGCTCAATACCATCAATCATCCCCAAACCGGCATCATTCAAATTACGTTGCGGGTCAACAAACCCGAGATATCCGATATTGTCGCCACCTTTCAGCGCTACGATTATAAGGTTTGTTTCTATGCCGGTGAAGAGCAGTACACTAACCAACTGCGTAGCAACTACGATCATCTAATGCATTATTTAAAAATCTGATCGGTGTTCATTTTTTCAGTGACCCGAACTTTCGCAGGAATGCTGAACTTTGTATCCGTTGTGAAAGTTGCCACTATTACCCTGCGCACTTCTTTGCTCTCATGGTTGCTCTGTTTCACCTTGCCGGGATTAGCCCAGCAAGACAGACCGGCCGTGGAGCAGGCACTGCTGCCATTGATTATTGATTCTACCGATCCGGGCCCGCGTTCGTTGCAGGGATTAGAAATGGTGATGGTGCCGGCAGGAGCCAGGTTGCTTGTGGCCTCCATTTCCCTTGTGGGTAACAAAAAGACCAAACCCTCTATTATTACCCGCGAGATCCCGTTTGTGCCCGGTGGTTCTTACGGCTTGCAAGAGTTGGCCGATCTGTTCGAGGTCGCACAGCAACAACTCATGAATACGACACTTTTTCATTCGGTAAGGGTCTCTGCTGGTCGCTTCGACGGCAATTGTGTAGAAGTGGTGGTACAGCTGATAGAACGCTGGTATCTTTTTCCCTTTCCTTATTTTAAGCTTATTGATCGAAATTTTAACCAGTGGCTGATAGACCAAAAAGCAAGTATTAAACGTGTCAACTTTGGCACCAAGCTTTTGTACAATAACGTTACCGGACATAACGACCGCATCAGGGTCTGGTTGTTTACTGGCTATACCCGCCAGGCTTCGGTCAGTTACGAAAGACCTTATTTCGACAAAAAACTTCGTTGGGGGTATCGCTTTTCCATGAATACTGGCAAGGCCCGGGAGATCAACTACAATACCATCGATGACAAGCAAATGTTTTGGCGCAGCGATAATCAATATGCCCGACAGTTTTCCAATTTTGCTGCGGAGCTGACTTATCGGAAAAAATTGTTTGCCCGCCATCAGTTCGGGCTTACCTACTTTACAGAGCAGGTCCTGGACACCATTACCCGCATGAATCCGGATTATTTTTCGGGGCGAGCCACTCGGGTTCGTTTTCCTGAGTTCTCGTATCGCTTCTCTTACCTTAAGGTTAACTACATTCCTTATCCGCTAACCGGTAAGGCCTACCGGATACGCTTTAGTAAGGGCGGATGGAGCAAGGATACCCGGGTTTGGCAACTGCATGGAGAGGCCTTCCGCAGCTGGCAGGTGGGAGCCGACTATTTTTTTTCGATGCAGGCCTATGCCGGTATAAAACTTCCTTTTACCCAGCCTTTTTTCAACCGACGTTTTTTGGGGTATGGCGATATTTTTTTACGGGGATACGAATACTATGTGATCGACGGGGTTGCCGGAGGCTATCTGCGCGCATCGCTGACCCGCGAACTGGCCGAGCTTCGCATACCAGTACCGGAGATCATTCGACGAAAGAAAGGACTCACCAATGTTCCCATCCGGATCTTTGCCCGGGTATTTGCCAACAGTGGTTACGTGCATAATCCGTTTTTTGGCTCCAATCAACTTAACAACAAGATGTTACATGCGGGAGGAATCGGTATTGACCTGTTATCTCTCTATGATATCACCTTTCGTTTTGAGTATAGCTTTAACCAGTTAGGGCAAAACGGACTATTTTTGCACCGCAATATCAGTTTCTGATCATGAGGGTTGCCATTTATAGTCGTGTCGTAGAGGAGGATCAGCAATTACCCCTACAACTTTTTTTCGAGGCGCTGCGTCGTCGTCAAATTGAACCGGTGTTGTATGCCCCCTTTTACCAGCAGATCAAAGACCAACTCCAACTGCCCGAACAGGTAGCCACCTTTTCGCAATCGCGCGATCTGACGGATGGCATTGAAGTGATCATTAGCCTGGGCGGAGACGGAACCTTACTTGATACCATTACCCTGATCAGAGACAAAAAGATCGCTGTGATGGGGATCAACTTTGGCCGGCTGGGTTTTTTGGCCAGTATCGGTAAAGACCAGATCGAGTTGGCGGTAAGGGCCGTGGCAGAACGCACGTATATCGAAGATAAACGATCTCTTATTCACCTTGACGCCAACATTCCTTTGTTTGGCGACGTGCCTTACGGGCTCAATGAATTTTCGATTCACAAGCGCGATGTGACCTCCATGATCAAGATCCATACGTACCTGAACGGTGAGTTTTTGAATACCTACTGGGCCGACGGGCTCATCGTGGCTACCCCTACCGGATCTACCGGTTACTCGCTTAGTTGCAACGGGCCCATCGTATTTCCGGAGGCGCAAAGCTTCGTGATTACCCCGGTGGCTCCTCATAATCTAAACGTGCGACCCATTGTGGTGCCCGACGATCAGGTGATCTCCTTTACCATCGAAAGTCGCAGCGATCAGGTAATATGTGCCTTGGATGCGCGTCGCGAGATCGTGCACAAAGACGTTCAACTCGCTGTTCGAAAAGAACAATTCTCGGTTAGCTTGGTGCGGCTTAGCGAAAATAATTTTTTACAAACCCTTCACAACAAACTCACCTGGGGGCTCGACAAACGCAATTGACCGCATACGAATTGTCGGTTTTTTTCGTTTGATAGCCAGTAATGCAATATGGCTACCATTTTTCGTTTAGGCATTTTATTGGCGATCGGCTCGTTGTTCTATCAACCCCTATGCGCTCAATACGGCGAACAGCATTCGGCCGAGATCGGAATAGGAATCGGGGCCGCACACTATTTTGGCGACCTGAACGCGACTACCAAGTTGAATCGACCCGGCCCCTCCGCCACCTTGTTTTTTAGAAAAAATCTGGGCCAGTACATTGCTGCCAGGGCCACGCTTACCTATGCGCAACTGGGTTTTGCCGACAGCCTGAACGTGCAAAATCAGGTGATGCGTAACCGCAATCTTAGTTTCAGATCGGCCGTGTGGGAGGTGTCAGTGTTAGGCGATTTTAATTTCTTTAGGTTCGCCCCCGGCGATCCCGGAGCATCCTTTACCCCCTACATTACCCTGGGGGCCGGTGTTTTTGGCTACAACCCGTACACCGAACTGCAGGGGCAGCGCTATTACTTTAGGGAGTTGCCGATTGGCACCGAAGGACAGAACAGCCCCCTTTATCCGGAAAGAAAAATGTACGGACCCACCGCGCTGAGCATCCCCTTTGGAGGGGGTGTCAAGTATGCCTTTTACGGAGGAAGGTTAAACATTGCATTCGAAGTGCTCCACCGTTTTACCAATACCGATTATCTGGATGATGCCAGTACGACCTTTGTGGATCCCGCTGCATTTCCCAAACCTCCCGGAGGGGTCTCCATTTCACAATTGCTCAGTGATCGGTCGGGCGAGTTGGGTATTACACCCATCGGGCTGCCGGGCCGCGAAAGAGGAAATGGCAGCCGCCAAAAAGACCAGTTCGTGACCGCCTTGTTGACCCTGAGCTTTAATCTGACAACCTATCGCTGTCCCACCGCCGATTAAAGGACCCGGCCATTCAGAAAATAAACCACAACGGCCCCGCCAGCGGGCCATGCAACTACCTGGCACAATCCAAAAAATACGGGTAATTTTGCTCCCTCATTAAACCTGAATGCTCTTTTATGCAGGCCTTGCTCGATCAAATAGATAAAGACCGCTTGCCCCGCCACATAGCCATTATCATGGACGGCAATGGCAGATGGGCCAAAGAAAAAGGAGAGGATCGGCTCTTTGGGCATTTTCACGGGGTAGAAAGTGTACGCAACATTGTAGAAGGTTGTGCGGAGCTGGGGGTCGAATACCTTACCCTGTATGCATTCTCTACCGAAAATTGGGATCGCCCCGAGTACGAGGTGATAGGACTCATGGAGCTATTGGTCAGCACCATTCGCAAAGAAGTAGAGAGTCTCGATAAGAATAATATCCGGCTGCATGTGATCGGCGACATGAACATGCTCCCCGACTATGCCCGAAATGAACTCGAAGAAGCCCTCGAAATGACCTCCAAGAATACAGGGCTCAACCTGATTATGGCCCTCAGTTACAGTGGTCGCTGGGAGTTACTGCATGCGGTAAAAAATATCGCTTACGAGGTTAAGAAGGGCCGGTTATCGATAGAGAACATTAACCAAGACACCCTACAAAACTACCTGACTACCAGTAAGTTCCCAGACCCCGAGCTGATGATCAGGACCAGTGGCGAATATCGGATCAGTAATTTCTTGCTCTATCAGCTGGCCTATGCCGAGCTCTATTTTACGCCTGTGCGCTGGCCAGACTTCAGAAAAGAGAATTTATACGAGGCATTGGTCGACTATCAGCATAGAGAAAGACGCTTCGGAAAAATCAGCGAACAGCTTTAACAAAGACTTTCGAATTTTTACCCTTATTTTGTCTGCCGCGGTGTTGATTATTTTTCTAGTAATAAATTGAAAACTAA
>CAZZLP010000008.1:0-18637 GCA_964654705.1 uncultured Chitinophaga sp. | reverse complement strand
CATGATCCATTTTGATCTGCCCACCGAAAAGTCTTCCATCCTAAAAGTTATTGGTGTAGGAGGAGGCGGAAGCAATGCAGTCAACTACATGTTCAATCAGCAAATCGATGGCGTCAACTTTGTCATCTGTAACACCGATGCACAAGCGCTGGCCGCGAGCGGTATCCCGAATCGTGTGCAACTTGGTCCTCACCTGACCCAGGGCCTGGGGGCCGGTGCCAATCCTGAGATTGGTAAACAAGCCACCGAAGAATCGCTCGAGGAGATCAGAAAGATTCTTGAGGTCAATACCAAGATGGCCTTTATTACGGCCGGTATGGGAGGCGGAACCGGAACCGGAGGCGCTCCCATCATTGCCAAGATCTGCAAAGACCTGGGTATTTTGACTGTCGGCATCGTGACCACTCCGTTTGCCTATGAAGGAAAGAAAAGATTACAGCAGGCCGAAGAGGGTATTCGGCAACTTCGTCAGCAGGTAGACACGTTGCTGGTCATTAGTAACGATAAGCTTCGTCATCAGTTCGGCAACTTAAAAATGCGCGAGGCTTTTGAAAAGGCCGATAATGTTCTGGCTACCGCGGCCCGTTGCATTACCGATGTGATCAACAGTACCGGACAGATCAATGTTGACTTTGCCGATGTCTGTACGGTCATGCGTAACGGGGGTCGTGCTATTTTGGGTCATGCCGAAGTGGCCGGTACGCACCGTGCGCAACTGGCGATCGAAGAGGCCTTAAACTCTCCCTTGTTAAATGATAACGAGATCAAGGGTGCCAAATGGATCCTCATCAACATCAATTCAGCGCGCGGCGAACATGAGTTTACCATGGACGAAGTAGAAGTGATACAGCAATACTTGTTGACCAGGGCCGGAGAGAATACCGATGTTATTCTTGGAATGGGTTATGACGATCTGTTAGACGATAAGCTCGGTATTACCCTGATCGCTACCGGTTTTGAACATAAGGATACTATCGGTGTAACCTCTTTCAAAAGAGCGACCCCAGAAGAAGAAAAGATCATTATGGTACTGGGCGATCAGCTCGATACTCCAGTGGTTCTGCCTGTGGTCACCGAACAGCCGAGCATTGAACCCGTCGCACTCACGCAAGCGAATATCGCGCAACCTAGTGCCCCGCAAGCGTATGTTGAGCAACCTACTGTCGAATCGGTAAATATAGCACCAATACACAGCGAGCAAGTCACTACGATACAAGCAGACCTTGCCATTGCTCAAACTGTCGCTGCTACTTCCGAGCCGGAGGCCGAGGCCATCGATCCAATGATGCCGCGCTTAATCGAAGTGCCCGATTTATTGGCTACTTCTGCGATCAGGGTAGAGACCGATGCACAATTTATGGCCGCTGCTGCACCGGTAAATGAAGGTTCGGCTGCCGGCGGATACCTGACCCGTCCTTCTACTATTTATGCGGAGCCTCCGACCCCTGTTGCTGTTCAACCACCGGTCGCTATTGCGCAACAGCCTGTCGCCGTTACGCAGACGCCTGTCGTTGCTGCGCAGCCTGCTGCAGCCGTTACGCAGCCACCTGTCATTACTACGCCACCACCTGTTGTGGAGGCCGCTCCTGCACTCGACACATTGACCCCTGCAGCGATACCGGCAGAGCCCGATGAGATGCAAATGCAACTTATCGAAAAAGAAGAGGTGCCCGTTGTAACTCCTCCACTGCTTTATGAGATCCATACGGCTATGCCAGCTGCCACAGAAGAGATGATGAGTGCCGATGACACACTGGAGCAACAGCGCCGAGCAGCGGACCGGCTGCAAAAGTTGCGTAGTCTCAGCTACAATGTTAACGCGGCCGATCCCAATAACGAGTTCGAGACGGTCCCTGCTTACGTAAGGCGTAACATGGAACTTTATAACAGTACTTCGCAGATCGAGAATTTTTATAGCAATTACGAAGTAAAAGAAGATCCCTCAAAGCAAGGACCGATCAGTTCGCTCAATAGTTTTCTGGATGGAAAGAAGCCTGATTAACGATCTTTCTTTTTTTAGAGAAGAAAGTAACGATGGCGTGTTTTAGTTGTTCCTCCCGGCGAAAGTCGGGAGGTTTTTTTTTGACCGGCAAAGAACGGCAGCTGGCGCTTGCCAAACAATTAACAGGCGGCTTTGTTATGCTAGCCATATGGCAACACAAAAGACAATACTGCTGTCGGGAGGTACGGGGTTAGTGGGTAGTGCACTGGTACCAGCGCTGTTGCAAAAGGGATTTCGACTGATCTTATTGACCCGGACCCGGTCTCATTTGCTACGACACTTGCCTTATTTCGATCATCCAGCCGTACAATATTCGTATTGGGATCCCTATAACAACGAGATCGATACAATGGCCATGGCCAAAGCCGACCATATCGTACACCTAGCCGGTGCCAATGTCGCCGAAAAGCGTTGGACCACGGCTCGAAAAAAAGAGATCGGTGAAAGTCGAGTACGTTCCGGTCGCTTACTGGTCGATGCTTTAAAAAAGATCGACCATCGGCCTTCTTCTTTTATTAGTGCATCCGCCATTGGATGGTACGGCCCCGACCAGGGCACAGGCCCATTTAACGAAGCGGCACCTGGTGATTCTTCTTTTTTGGGAGAGACCTGCCGGCAATGGGAAGAGAGCACGGCTGCATTAGAAGATATGTCTGTTCGCAGGGTCGTGTTCCGTATCGGAATTGTACTTAGCCGGAGGGGAGGAGCGCTTCCGGAATTTGAAAAGCCGCTATGCTTCGGCGTAGCGCCCGTGCTGGGTTCCGGTCAACAGGTAATTAGTTGGATACAATTGCAAGATCTGGTATCGATGATTGTCTTTGCCATTGAGCAGCAAACATTGAAGGGTACTTATAATGCAGTTGCCCCTACGCCGGTCTCGCAACGTGCCCTGATGATGACGCTGGCCAGACAACGAAACCATTTTTTTATGCCGGTTCGCGTTCCATCGTTCTTATTAAAGATGCTGATGGGCGAAATGAGCATAGAGGTCTTAAAAAGCACTACCGTGGCCTCTGCCAAAATACAACAAAGCGGATTTCACTTTCGCTTTCCAACCATCAAAGAAGCACTGCTCGTATCTTAAAGTCGTGTCGTGTTGCTGTAACCGGTTTGGGGGTATTAATTTCGGATAGGCTTTCCGGTGGTCAGTACACTTTGAATACGCTCCAGCGATTTTTTCTCTCCGCATAGCGATAAGAAAGCCTCTCTTTCCAGATCGAGCAAGTATTGTTCCGAGACGAGGGTTCTTTCACTCAGATCACCACCGCACATTACATAGGCCAGTTTCTTGGCGATCACGGCATCGTGTGCCGAGGCATAGCCGGCCGTTTGCATAGCATGAATACCCGCATACAGAACGCCCAGACCGGCCCTTCCTAACACGGCGATGTCATTTCTTTCAACCGGTCGGTTGTACCCCGCCTCTTGCAGGGCAAGCACCGACCGCTTGGCAGCTGCGATACGCCGGTTGCTGTTATAGATGATCTCATCGGTCCCTTTTCGGTAGATGCCCATGGCAAACGCTTCGGCTGCAGACGTGGCCACTTTTGCAGTGGCAATCGACATAAACCGATGCTTGAGCGTATTGGTGTCCGGTTCGTCTTGATGCATCTCGTCAGAGGCCCGCAACGTAAATTCTTTGGTGCCTCCTCCTCCGGGTATAAGCCCTACGCCTAATTCGACAAGACCGGTGTAGGTCTCTGCTGCGGGGCAACACTTGTCTGCGTGCAACGTTAGTTCGCAGCCTCCGCCCAAGGTCAATCCGTGTGGAGCTACCACCACCGGTATCGATGAGTAGCGGGCGCGCATGGTGGTCTGTTGAAACATTCGGATGGCCAAGTCAAGTTCATCGTACTCCTGCTCGATGGCCATCATAAAGATCATACCCACATTGGCGCCGGCCGAAAAATTGGCGCCTTCGTTACCGATCACCAAACCTCGATATGATTGCTCTGCTTTATCAATGGCAGTTTGAATACCACTGAGCACATCGCCTCCGATGCTCCCCATTTTGGTCTGCCACTGCAGTCCTAATACGTCATCGCCCAGATCGTATAGCTTGCAAGCACTGTTCTTCCATACCAATTTTTCTTTGTAATGGCTCATCACCAAAAAGTCGGCACCACCCGGCAGCGGTTTGTACGTCCCACTGGCCGGTTCGTAGCAATAGCGGATTCCTTTTTCTGTCTTGTAAAACTGCGTATGCCCTTTTGCGATCATCTCTTTAACCCATGCGGCCGCGGGTAGCTGGGCCTTGTCCATTTCACTGACCATACCGGATACTCCCAATACATCCCAAGCTTCAAAGGCGCCCATTTCCCAGCCAAATCCGGCCATCATGGCGTCATCTACGCGATAGAGCTCATCACTGATCTCCGGAATACGGTGCGAGATGTAAGAAAAGATGCGGTAATGGAGCAAGCGATAAAATTCACCGGCCTTGTCCTTTCCCTTTAACAGTGCGATCAACCGGGTCGAGAGGTCTTCGATGGGCTTTGCCGCTTCGAGTGTAGCGAAGGCTGCTTTTTTACGAGGGTTATACGTGAGCGTATCCAGGTCAAGGGTCAGGATCTCTTTTTTACCGGACTCGGTTTTTATTTTCTTAAAGAATCCTTGTCCGCTCTTATCGCCCAGCCAATTGTTATCGACCATTTTTTGTAACCAGTCCGGAATCGTAAAAAGTGACCGGGCCTCGTCATTGGGGCAGTTGGCCGCCACTCCGGCTGCTACTTTTACCATAGTGTCGATGCCTACCACATCGGCGGTGCGAAACGTAGCTGACTTGGGTCTTCCGATAATAGGGCCGGTAAGCGCATCGATCTCATCGATGCTAAGTTGTAATTGTTGTTTAAGATGCATGATGGCCATCATGCCGAACACGCCAATTCGGTTGGCGATAAAGGCCGGAGTGTCCTTGCAGACAACAGTGGTCTTTCCTAAGTGCAGGTCGCCATAGTGCATCAAAAAATCAACGAGGGCAGGATCGGTGGCCGCAGTTGGAATAATCTCGAGTAGTTTCAGATAACGGGGCGGATTAAAAAAGTGCGTACCGCAAAAATGTTTTTGAAAATCGTCACTTCTGCCGGCGGCCATCATCGAAATGGGAATACCCGATGTGTTAGAGCTAATGATCGTGCCGGGTTTTCTGTATTGTTCTACTTTTTCAAAAAGTTTTTGTTTAATGTCGAGTCGCTCCACTACTACTTCAATGATCCAGTCATAGCCGCCCAGCTCTTTCAGGTGATCCTCAAAATTGCCGGTGCGGATGCGTTTGACCACGTCTTTTTCATAAACAGGAGAGGGATTGCTCTTTAGCGCGGCTTGCAAAGCGTCGTTGACGATCCGGTTTCGGGCTACCATACCATCGGCAGCGGTTACCCCATTGGGAACGATATCGAGCAACAAAACATCAAGCCCCACGCCTGCAAAATGACAAGCGATCCGGGAGCCCATTACGCCGCTGCCCAGCACGGCTACTTTGCGAATGATTCTGTTCATAAGAAATAGTTAGTTATGCAACTAATTTGATTCACTAAATTACTGCAATAAAATGGGGGAACGAAAAACGCAACGGATCATTCGAGGTTAACGAAAACTCAACTCACGACAGCACCCGGGTTGATCGGATTGGAGGGTTGAATAAAATGCAGCTTTCCCGAGGCGTCCTCGGCCATCAAGATCATACCATTGCTTTCGATGCCTTTCATTTTGCGAGGGGCCAAATTGGTCACCACCGTTACCGATTGTCCGATCAGCGACTCCGGCGCATAGTGCAGGGCAATACCGCTTACGATGGTACGGGTCTCGTGGCCCAGATCTACTTGCAAACAAAGCAGTTTGTCGGCTTTCTCTACTTTTTGTGCCGCACGAATAACACCGGTTTTGAGCTCGAGCTTGGCAAAGTCATCGTATTGAATGGTGGCTTTGGCAGGGGTTACCGACGTTTGTTCCGGAGAATCCGGGCCGGGTTCGGGAGTTGTCATACCGTGTTGCTTTAATTTTTCTAATTGAGCCGCGATCTCTGTATCCTCTATTTTTCTGAATAGCAGTTGCGGGGCACGCAGCGAATAGCCTGTTTTCAGCAGGTCCGTTTTGCCGGCGTTCTCCCACTGCAACATCTTTTCGACCACTTTCATTTGATAAAGCAGGGTACGCGCCGTATGGGGCATAAAGGGATTTACTAAAATGGCCAGGTTAGCGGTCAGTTGCAAACAAAGATGCAGACAGTTATCGATACGTGCTTGCGCACCGGGCTCTTGCTCGAGTTGTTTGGCCACTACCCAGGGCTCTCTTTTCTGCAGGTACTGATTTCCCTTTCTAGACAGATCGATGATCTCAAAGAGGGCCTCTCTGAATTTGTATTGCTCCAGCAGGGTCTCTATCTTTTGGGGAGCCTGCTGCATGGCTTGGCGCAATTCTTCGTCAATGGCATCACTGTGTTGTGCATGAAAGGGAGGCACCTTTCCATTGCAGAGCTTATGCATGAGCACCCAGGTGCGATTCACAAAATTGCCAAAGACCGCGACCAGCTCGCTGTTAACGGCGTCTTGAAAACCCCGCCAGGTAAATTCGCTGTCCTTGGTCTCGGGAGCGATCTGTGTCAGGTAATAGCGTAACATGTCTACGCATTGCGGTCCGCCGTTGGCCGGTACCACAAAGTCGCGTATGTAGTCGCGCATGTCGAGTTTCCAGTTGCGGCTGGTACTCATCTTATCTCCTTCGAGGTTCAAAAATTCGTTGGCCGGCACATTGTCGGGTAAGATATAGCCATGCAGTTGCAGCATGACCGGAAAAATGATACAGTGAAACACAATATTGTCCTTGCCGATAAAGTGTACCAGTTTCGTATCCTTGTCTTGCCAGTAGGGTGTCCAGTCTTTCCCGTTTTCCAGCGCCCATTGTTTGGTCGCACTGATATAACCGATCGGAGCATCGAACCAGACATAAAGCACTTTACCTTCTCGGCCCTTGAGCCGTGTCGGCAGCGCCACGCCCCAATCAAGGTCACGCGTAACGGCGCGGGGTTGCAATCCTCCCTCGATCCAGCCCTTGCATTGACCGACTACGGTGGGTCGCCAGTCTTTTTGGTGTTGTTTCAAGATCCATTCTGTCAAGAAAGATTCGTGACGGTCAAGGGGCAGGTACCAGTGCGTGGTCTTCTTTTTGATCGGAGGTTTTCCGCTAAGGGTGCTGACCGGATCAATCAGTTCTTCTGGACTTAGCGAGCGTCCGCAACTTTCACACTGGTCTCCGAAGGCGCGGTCGCTGCCGCAAGCAGGGCAGGTACCTTTGATATAACGATCGGCCAAAAAACTGTTGGCCACCGTATCGAAGAATTGCTCGGTCTCTTTGGTCTCTAGGGCTCCTTGTTTTTCGAGGGTGTCAAAAAAAGCGGTAGCGGTCTCGTGATGAATGGGGGCACTGGTGCGATGATAAATATCAAAGCTGATCGACAATTGTTCAAAATCTTCTTGGATGGCCTGGTGATATTTGTCAATGATGGCCTGTGCGGTCGTATTCTCTTTTTTAGCCTGGATCGGAATGGCCGTGCCATGCTCATCGCTGCCGCACACGAAGACCACGTCTCGTTGTTGTGCCCTCAGGTAACGTACATAGATATCTGCCGGAATGTAGGCGCCCGCCAGATGTCCCACATGTTTTAATCCGTTGGCATAAGGTAGGGCAGCGGTAATCAGGTATCGTTTGGGTGCCTTCATGTTGCTTGCAAAAATACCGTAATCGAACCTTGTCCCAAAATGCGATGCGCTTATTACCTTTATTGCATCTTATAGTTACACCATGATGCTACCTCCTTATCTGCAGCCCGGCGATACCATTGCGCTGGTTTGCCCTGCCGGTTACATACCGGCCGATAAGGTGCAGACCTGTATAAAGGTGCTGGGGGCCTGGGGGTATCGGGTCATTACCGGCGCTACGGTGGGGGGTAACTCCACCAATTATTTTTCAGGTTCCGATCAAGAACGACGCACCGATCTGCAACGCATGCTCGACGATCGCTCGGTACGTGCCATTCTTTGTGCGCGTGGGGGCTATGGTACGGGCCGAATTATCGATCAACTCGATTTTTCTGTTTTTGTCGAAGAGCCGAAGTGGATCATCGGATTTTCTGACATCACTATCTTACATGCCCATATTCATCGACACTTTGGTATTTGCACTTTACATGCGCCCATGGCCGCTGCCTTCAACGACGATGGATGGCAGCAAGAATATGTGCAGTCACTTCGTGAGGCGTTGCAAGGCATCAGTTCGGCTTGCAGTGGTCCAGAGCATTCCTTTAACCGCTCCGGAAAAGCACAGGGCGTGTTGGTAGGAGGCAACCTGGCCTTGCTCGCGCATTTGACAGGCACGCCCTCTGACCTTGATACCACGGGCAAGATCTTGTTTATCGAAGATGTAGGGGAGCAGCTCTACAATATAGATCGGATGATGTGCCAACTACAGCGAAGTGGTAAGCTCGAGCCACTAGCGGCCCTGGTGGTGGGTGGGTTCAGCGATTGCAAAGACACGGACCGTCCTTTTGGAAAAACAGCTTACGAGATCATCCACTCTTGGATAAGCGAGTATCATTATCCGGTTTGTTTTGATTTTCCGGTCAGTCACACCGATCGAAACATTGCCTTAAAGCATGGTGCTCCCTATGAACTTAAGATCGATACCACCGGTTCGCTGTTGGCCGAGTTGTAATAGAAACGCGGGGTGCTAACGCAGGTACGGGTGTGGGAGTATTGGGTTGCTGGCAACGAGGCTCAGTTTCGCAGCGTTTGAGTGAGCCAATCGATCGTTTGCGGAAATTCAAAAAGATCATTGTGCGACCCTCCCTCTATAACGACCAACCGATCTTGTTTTTTGAACAGCTTGGATAATTTTGTTGATTGCGAAAAAGCAACGACACCGTCACTGGTTCCGTGCAACAGCGTTACCGGGGCGGCCACCAGGGGTAAATAGCGGTAAGTGGGAAATTGATACCGCATCATCATTGTCACAGGGTACAAGGGCAAAAAGCGCTGTAACACATCCGGAAAACAGTAGTAGGGGGTTTCTAAGATTAGTTGCTTGCAGTCTCTTCTTGCCGCCAATTGTGCGGCGATACCCGTTCCTAAACTTTTGCCATA
This sequence comes from uncultured Chitinophaga sp., assembly GCA_964654705.1. Classification (GTDB taxonomy): domain Bacteria; phylum Bacteroidota; class Bacteroidia; order Chitinophagales; family Chitinophagaceae; genus JJ008. Next base: position 9,499 of record CAZZLP010000008.1, on the reverse strand, counting down.
GAGAATTAGACTGTCGGCGGCATATCTTTTTCTTGCTATCTGGTAGGCAAAGTTGGCCCAGGCATAGAGTTTTTCTTCCGACACCGTCCCCTTGCTTTTACCATAACCCGGGTAATCGGGCATCAGCACTTCGTAGCCTCGTTGGGTAAAGTAGGGAACGAATTTTTCGTACCAGCCAATGTTTTGACGGTTTCCATGAAAATAAAGTACGAGTCCTTTTGCGGTGCCGCTGTCGGGGTAATACAACACGGCATGCAGGGTGTCTTGCCGGTCTACGGGCACTCTAATTTCGCGATGGGCGATGTTGGCCGAAAAGGAGTAGTTAGCCGGAAGTACCCGGGAGCGAAAGATCAGGGCCTCTTGAAAAAAATAAAGCAAGAGCGCGCCGGTCAGGTAGACCACCAAGAGTGTGCTGATCACCTTGCGGAGGCGTTTACGGCGGGGTTCGTTTAAAAAGAGAGCCATTAGTATTTTAAGATATCACGAATAAAATTATGATACTCGTCAAACGAGGGAAGGTTGTTGTGTCCTCCGCCTTCGATACGGATTAGGGTACACTTGCGAGGATTTATCTTTTGTAATTTTTCGCTGTGTTTGATGGGGATCAACCGGTCTCGAGTACCATGAATAATATAGGTGTGGCATTTGACCAGCGGTAACCATTGGTCGGAGCGAAGATGATACCGTAACACCAGTCGCACCGGAAGGATCGGTAAGAAACGTTCGATGACCTTTCTGAAATTAAAATAGGGGGCATCCAATATCAGGTAACGCGGGTGGTTATCAGAGGCCAGTTTGGTGGCAAAGCCGCTTCCGAGACTGCGGCCATAGATAATCAGGTGATCTTCGCGATAGGTCTCTAGCAAGCGGTCATAGATAAACTGCATGTCTCCCAGCATTTCTTTTTCGTTGCGTTTGCCGGTGCTTTTCCCAAACCCGCGGTAATCGACCAATACCACATCGTAATCGTAGCGATAAAAATCTTTGGCGTACCGCGCCCATCCTTTGATGCTTCTGGTGTTGCCATGAAAGTAAAGGATGAGTCCCTTGGGTTGCTCCCGATAAAAATGCAATCCGTTGATCCGCACTCCGGGGCTTACATCAAAAAAATATTCCTTGAAGGGGGCCTGGTAATGGAACTGAAAATCGGCGGATAGTTTTTCGGGTCTGAAAATAAATCGTTCCTGAAAAAAATACGCCAGCACCGACAGGGCGACCACCAGTCCTAGTATGTACCAGATAAAAGAGGGCAAGGCCATTAGTTTTCGATCCTGCGCAAAGGGATGTTGGTAACGGGTGCCACAATGAGCGGAAACTTCTCTACCGTAACGGTCGAGAGATCCAGCCCAAATCCTTTTTCTTCTGATAGGCTGTGGTCTTTGAGCCAGAAGTAGATCTTCATGACCACGCGCTCAAAGAAGGGCAGTTCATTGTCTTGGCTCAGGTATTTTTCCATCACCATAAACTGAAAGTCTCCTACGGTGTGGGCATTTGACAAGCTTTCATAGCGGCTAAAGATGTTGACTTCTTTATTGGCCACCAGCTCTTCTACCACTTTTCTGAACATCAGATTGATGCGGGGCTCCATTCTAAAGCCCAGTCTGAAGTCGATGCGGATAATATCATTGGGAATAATGTGATCGACCTTGTACTCACAGGTGTAGGGATTGTCGACCGTATCGATATGAACGAACCAGTAGATGTCTGCTCGTTTTGGTTTTTTGTTCAAGATCGAATACACAATCTTATGCTCGATCTCGCGCGGGTTATTGGCACTGGTCAGGTATACCAGGTGGGTGGCGTATTTGGGTACGGAACGGTCGCTGCTCAACTCTTGTATCTTGGGAATATAGTGTTCGAGTCGAATAAATTCGACATAGCGATTCTTGATCTTTCGGGCACGGTACCACACGTACATGACCGCAAATACTATAAAGCCGATGATCAGGGTTATGTAGCCACCGTGCGTAAACTTGACCATCAGGGCCACTAGGTAACTGAGTTCTACCATCAGGTAACCGGATAGAAACAAATAGATCCAATACGATTTGATGCGGTGCAACACCAGATAATTGGCGAACAGGATGGTAGTGGCCAACATGGTCACGATAATGGCAAGGCCATAGGCAGCTTCCATATTCGATGACTTTCTAAAGTACAGCACTACGCCCGTGCAACCCAAGAACATCAGCAAGTTGATGGTGGGCACAAAGAGTTGTCCTTTTTCTTCAGAAGGGTAACGGATCTTTAGTTTCGGCCAAAGGTTCAACCGCATGGCCTCACTAACGAGTGTAAAGGCACCCGATACCATGGCTTGGCTGGCAATAATGGCAGCGGAGGTGGCGATAATGACCCCCGGTATGATAAACCATTGTGGCATCAGGTCATAAAAGGCATTGATCTGTAGTTGACTTCTGATAGCACTGGTAATCGGTTGATGCAGTTCGGGTAAGGTTATCCAGTTTGTTCCCACCTGGTAAGGCTGGGCCAACAGCGAGGCACCTTGTCCAAAGTAATGGATGAGCAGACAAAGTTTTACGTAGCCCCAGGTCAATCGGATGTTCTTACGGCCACAGTGCCCCAGGTCACTGTAGAGTGCTTCGGCACCCGTGGTACATAGAAACACCGCACCCAGCAGCCAGAAGCCCCCCGGGTAGCTGCGCAAAAATTCTATGGCATAGTGCGGGCTGATGGCCTTAAAGATGGCTAGGTCATCAAAGACATGCACGGCACCCAAGACCAGCAGCATACTGAACCACACGAACATGAACGGACCAAAAAACTTTCCGATGGAGGCCGTTCCAAACTGTTGTAAAAAAAAGAATAGGGCCAGTATTGACAGCACGATAATGACGACCGTGTTGCTTCCTTCTTTTATACCCAATGCCGGTAATTCTTTTAATCCCTCAACGGCAGAGGTAATGGAGATGGGCGGAGTAATAATGCCATCGGCCAGCAGCGAGGCACCCCCTATCATGGCCGGGACTACCAACCACTTTCTTCTTCTTCTGACCAGCGCATACAGTGAGAATATGCCCCCTTCTCCGCGGTTATCGGCCCTGAGCACCATCAACACATACTTTAATGTGGTTTGCAGGGTCAGGGTCCAGATAATGCAAGACAGCGTGCCTAAGATGAGTTCTTCGGTAATAACACGGTTTTCGATAATGGCGTTGTAAACGTAGAGAGGAGAAGTGCCGATGTCACCGTAGATGATGCCCAGGGCAATCAACAGACCGGCGCCCGTAACCTTATTCGAAGAAACTTTCACCAGACAAAGGTATAGGCAAAATGTTAAATTTAATTTTTACTGACGAACCCGACACCCCCTTTTAGCGTTTTTGGGTTAATTAAATACCTTTAGGCCTTATGAACCGGATGATGCTGATCTCGATGTTGGTGGCCATGCTATTGCTGCACGTGCCCCGGTCTCTGACCGCACAACGTATCGTATACACCGATCCCGAAAAAGAGGATACGCGACGGCTCAATTACGAGATTATCGGCAAAGTGGGAGGCAATTTTTTGATCTTCAAGAATAACCGGCTACGCAGCTGGATCTCGGTATTAGACGAAGAGATGCAACCTTTGGGAAGAGAGGACCTTACCTATATGCCCTCTAACGACAGAACGATCAATGTCGATTTCTTTCCTTACGCAGACCATGCCTGGATGATCTACCAATACCAGCGTCGCAATGTTATCTATTGTATGGCCGCGCAGCTGGATGCCCTGGGCAAAAGAATGGGCGAACTTGTCGAGCTCGATACCACGCATCTCAATTATGCCTCCGATAACAAGCTCTATGCCGTTGCCAGTAGTGAGGACAAAAAGAAGATCGCACTTTTTAAGATCAACAGCAGCGACCGTAATGTATACCGGATGACAAAGCTTTTGTTCAATGAAAAGCTCAATTTGCTGGGTAGGGCCCAGGTCGAAATCCCCATGTCGGACCGGGGCGATCAGTTGGGCGATTTTGCACTGGACAATCAGGGCGACCTGCTCTTCAGTCGTTTTCTTCGGGGCAATAACGATAATATTTCAAAAGCCTCCTTGCTGTGGTTACCTGCCGATGAGCCCCTGCTGCGAGAGATGCCGCTGCCTGTCGGCGACGACAAACTCTTTTTGGACGAGCTTAAGATCAAGATCGATAATCTGAACAAGCGCTATATTCTCAGCTCTTTGTATAGTAAGGAAAGAAGAGCGGGCATCGACGGCTGTTTTTTTTATGTATGGGATAAACAGACCCGCCAACCGGTCGTAAATGTGGCCCACGAATTCTCAGAAGAACTCCGTCAGGAGGCCAAGGGCAATGCGACCATCCGAACGGCCTTTAATGATTTTTTTATACGGCAGATTATCGTAAAACGAGATGGCGGATTTGTGGTTGGCAGCGAAGCCTATTATACCACGTCGCGGGCCAATAACTGGAACCGATACGATTATATATATGGCGCGCCTTTTATGGGGTTCAATAATTTCTACTATACCTCCCCTTATTTCAATCGGTATTGGTGGGGGATGCCTGGGGGTCGTGCCAATAATACCGTACGCTACCATGCCGATAACATTATGGTGCAATCGTTTGCTCCCGATGGCCAGCTGCAGTGGAGCCAGGTAGTTGCCAAGACCCAATTCGATGACGAGGTCGATGATCTGCTCTCTTTTTCCATGATGGTACTGGGAGGTGAACTTCATTTGCTCTATAACCAGCAAGACCGCCGCGAGAAGTACCTGAACGACTATATTTTTCAGCCCACCGGAGAGCGCACTCGCAATACCGACCTCAAGAACCTCGAGAAAGGGCATCAGTTCATGCCCATGCGCGGAAAACAGGTCAGCGCCCGTCAGCTGATCATTCCGACCGTTTATCGTAGTTATATTTGCTTTGCCAAGCTGGAGTATAACTAAACTTACCTTTTGTTTTGATCGCCGTATTCTTAAAGAGAAGTCCGCTCAATGTGCTGCTGTTGTTGCTCTTTGCGGTGGTGGTTAAACTTCCCTTGTTTACCGCGCCCCGTATGCCGGTAACGGGTCTTGGAGACGGAGAACTCTATTTGGCATTGGTCGGGTGGCTTCAGCGGTCGGGTGTTGGCACGCCCTTATTTTTCTCGATCCTTTCATTTTTGTTCTTGTTGGTACAGGCCTTGCTGCTCAATTATTTTTTTAGTCAGCAAAAAATGCTCCACCAGGGTACCGATCTGCCCGGTATGAGCTACTTGCTGCTTACCTCGCTGTTTTCGCAATGGAGTTATTTTAGTGCACCCTTGCTAATGAACGGGGTGGTCCTTTACCTGTTGCTTTTATTATTTAAGTTGTACAATTACAGCGAGGCCAGGGCTGCCTTGTTCAATATGGGATTTTTGATCGGGGCTGCAGGTTTTTTGTATACCCCTTCTTTTCTATTGCTGCTTTGGGTGATGCCTGCCGTTGCCATTATGCGTCCGTTCAAACTTCAAGAATGGCTGTTGATTTTGATGGGTTGTTTTACTCCTTTTTATTTTTACGGTGTCTGGCTTTTTTTTACGGACCGGTCGCCGCTGCAACCCCTTATGATCTTTGCCGATTGGAAATGGCCGTCATTGTCGGGAATGGCTTTTTGGAATATCGGTGCCCTTCTCTTGTTACTATTGCCCTTGCTCGCCGGTCTCTATTATGTACAAGACAATACCCGTAAAATGCTTATTCAGGTAAGAAGGGGGTGGTCCGTCCTGTTCTGGCTTTTGCTCATTACCGCGCTGCTGGCCCTTTTTCAAGATAGCGTGCATACCGGCTGGATGTTGTTATTGGTGCCGCTGGTTTGCTATCATGCCTGCTTTAATTCGCTGTCTACCTTTAGGGTGGTTCCGTTACTGTTCTTTTGGCTTACTTTCTTTTATGTATTGGCCGGTCAGTTCTCGGGCTCCGGTTGGAAAATCTAGTCCGACCGCTGCGTTACATTAGTTATCTTTGCCCCTCTAATTACCGCGACCATGAAATTTGGTATTGTTGTCTTTCCTGGTTCCAATTGCGACCAGGACATGCACGATGCCCTGCATCACGACCTGCAACAAGAGGTAAGAATGCTGTGGCATAAAGACCGCGACCTGAGTGATTTTTCTACACAGGACTGTATTGTACTACCCGGCGGTTTCTCGTATGGCGATTACCTGCGCTGTGGCGCCATTGCCCGCTTTAGCCCCATGATGCAATCCGTTATTGAGTTTGCGGGTCACGGAGGAAAAGTGTTTGGCGTATGTAACGGCTTTCAGATCTTGTGCGAGTCACAACTGCTGCCCGGTGCCTTGCTTCGCAATGCACAACAACAATTCGTATGCAGCAATACTTTTCTTTGCGATCCGGCTGGCAAGGTGTATAAGATACCCGTGGCCCATGGCGAAGGACGCTACCACGGTTCTGAGCAACTGCTGGATCAACTCGAGGCCAACGGGCAGATCTTATTTCGCTATTGCGAGGCAGACGGAACCGTTACCGAAAGGTCTTGCCCCAACGGATCGAGCCGAAATATTGCCGGTATCTGCAATGCTACCCGCAACGTATTCGGCATGATGCCGCACCCAGAGCGGGCTTGTTCTACCACACTCGGTAATACCGATGGCAGGGCTATTATTTCCGATCTATTGATCAATTCTGTATTGCAACCGGTCTGATGACCTCAATTGGTTCTTATGAAAAAGTCCCTATTGTTTTTTATGGTGTTGCTGGCTCATTTTTTTTCTTGGGCACAGCTGCAACCCGTCGTCTGGTCTTATGGTGCCAAAAAGATCGCCGATCGCACCTATGAAGTAGAGATCAAAGCTACCATTAAGAAAGGATGGCATCTTTTCTCGCAAACGCAACCCGCCGATGCCATTGCCATTCCGACCGTCTTCGCGATCAACCCCAATCCATTGCTGATCAGAAAAGGAAAGATGCGCGAGATTGGCCAACTCGAGAAGTACAAAGACAAGACCCTGGGGGTAACGTCGCATCAGTTTTCTGGTCAGGTTCGTTTTGTGCAGACCATTTCGCTCAAAGCCAATGCCAAGACCGTTTTTGCCGGTTCGGTAGAATTTCAAACCTGCGATGATGAGAAATGCCTGCCTCCTCAAAAAGTAAACTTTTCAATTCCCCTTCAGTAGGGGATGGCCCGTATGTACCGCATTGTAACCCTTTTGGTACTGACGCTGCTGCTCTCGGGCAACAGTTGGTCACAAGCCACGCCCACGGTCCTTTCCTGGAAGGTCTTGTCTGAAAAAAAGGGAGAGCGACAATACCAGCTGCGCTTTACGACACAAACCACCGATGGCTGGCAGCTCTACGCCCCCCAGCAGGTACTTCTTGACATGCCTGTGGCACTGCTGCAATTTGAAGACAGTAGCATCTATGTGGCCACGAAGGTCAGTTACAGTCCTGCCGCCGTTAGCGTGTCGAGCGAACTGTTCGGCCAGCCCGTAGCCATACAGCAAGGAAACATCGAATGGATTTTTTTGCTGACCATCAACGGCCCCGTTCCGGCCAACTTATCGGGTCAGCTTTTTTATACGCTTGGCAAGGGAGATGCGTTTTATCCCTCTACTGCCTTCTTGTTTCAGGTTTCGCTCGAAGGAGGAGAGACGGCAAGTAGTTCGAAAAACGAAATCATTTCGACAGCTCCACCACTGGCCGATTGCGGAGACGAATCGCCCGGCAATAAAAGTTTGTTACAAATATTTTTACTCGGTGTGTTGGGCGGCTTGATCGCCTTGCTGACCCCTTGTGTCTTTCCGATGGTCCCCGTTACCGTCACTTACTTTACCAAGCGCGCCACTAATCGTGGGGCGGGGATACTGCAGGCCATTCTCTACGGACTTTTTATCTTTTTGATCTATGTGCTCATTACCGTGCCCTTTCATGTGGCCGGAAAAGCCATCAGCCCCGAGATCTTCAATAATATTTCGACCAATGTGTGGCTCAACCTGACCTTCTTTTTAGTGTTCGTGGCCTTTGCCCTTTCCTTTTTCGGGCTCTACGAAATTGGGTTGCCTGCTTCGCTGGCCAATCGCTCCGATGCACGTTCGGGATTGGGTCATGTGGCGGGTATCTTTTTTATGGCGACCACCCTGGCGATCGTTTCGTTCTCTTGTACGGGTCCTATTTTGGGAACCCTGTTGGTGGGCGTGGCCGAGCAGGGCGCCTGGCCCCTTACCGTGGGTGCCGCCGGATTTGGGTTGGCCCTGGGTTTGCCCTTTGCCTTGTTTGCCATGTTTCCGAATTGGTTACAATCCCTTCCGCGCAGCGGCAGCTGGATGACCGAGTTCAAAGTTTTATTGGGATGTGTGGAGCTGGCGCTGGCCATCAAATTTTTGTCGAATGCCGATCTGGTAGAGCAATGGGGATTGCTCAAGCGTGAGATCTTCTTTGCCCTTTGGATCGTGATCGGTTTAGCCATGGTGGTCTACCTGAGCGGTTGGCGTCGGGGAGGGCTAAAGGCCGTTACGGGTAAAAGGCCTTTTGTTCGGTGGTTATTGATAGCTTCCATCGCTGCTTTTACCCTTTACCTGGTGCCCGGTTTGACCAATACCGCCCAGGCCGACCGTAAACTCATTAGTGGTTTTCCGCCGCCGCTTACATACAGTCTCTTTGCCAAAGAAAAGACCAGCGCGGCATTGCTGCAACCCTTGCACAACGACTTCGAGCAGGCGGTGCGCCTGGCAAAGACATTGCGCCAACCCATTCTGATTGATTTTACCGGATGGGCTTGTGTTAATTGCCGCCGAATGGAAGAAAAGGTGTGGACCAATAATGAGGTAAATCGATTAATGCGAAACGAATTCGTGGTGCTCTCGTTGTATGTCGATGAAAGAAAGAAATTACCACTTAACCAGCAGCGGGTCGTATCGATGCCAGATGGCAGTTCCAAAAACCTCGTTACCGTAGGAGACAAGTGGGCACACTTTCAAATAACCTATTTCGGAGCCACGTCTCAACCGCAATATGCCCTGCTAACACCCGATGGCCGCCTGCTGGCACGCCCCAAGTTCTATACTCCCGATCCAAAAGAATTTGCTGCTTGGTTGACCTGTGGGCTGGAAGCTTACCGTAAACTGCCTTGAGCATTTTTTTGGGTCATCATCTTGCGCAGATTGATAAGCCCGTAACGCATGCGACCTAGGGCTGTGTTGATGCTGCAATCCGTAAGACGGGCGATCTCTTTAAAGCTCATATCTGCGTAATGACGCAGCACGATCACTTCTCGCTGGTCTTCGGGCAACTGCAATAACAGCTCTTTTACGCGGTCGTGACTTTGTCTTTTGATCAGCACTGTCTCGGGACTGTCTTCGGTAAACTGGAGTATTTCGAAAACGTCCTGGTCTTCGCTGTTGCGAATGACCGGACTGCGTTTTACTTTTCTAAAGTGGTCTACACAACAGTTATGGGCAATACGCATGGCCCATGGCAAGAACTTTCCTTCTTCGGTGTAGCGACCGGCCCTGACCGTATCGATGATGCGAATAAAAACATCCTGAAAGATGTCTTC
>CAZZLP010000007.1:0-18745 GCA_964654705.1 uncultured Chitinophaga sp. | reverse complement strand
ATGTATAATCTGGTATTATTCGGACCTCCTGGCAGCGGCAAGGGAACACAGTCCGATAAGCTGGTGGCGAAATACGGATTGATCCATCTTTCTACCGGCAATTTGCTTAGAAAAGAAATAGCCGATCAAACCCCGCTGGGGTTGTCGGCCAAGTCATATATCGATTCGGGCAAATTGGTTCCCGATCAGGTAGTGATCGGTATGGTAGATTCTTTTTTTGACCAACACAAAGGCGCCAATGGATTTTTGTTTGACGGATTTCCCAGAACGGTGGCGCAGGCGCAGGCCCTTGATGAATTACTGACCAACAAGAACACGGCCATTTCGTTGGTGGTGGCACTTGAAGTGTCCGAAGAAGAGCTGGTCAAACGTTTATTGCAGCGCGGCCAAACCTCGGGCCGCTCCGATGATACCGACGAATCGGTCATTCGCAAACGGTTTATGGTGTATACGCAAGAGACTAGTCCGGTCGCGGAGCATTACAGACTGGGTGGTAAATTCAGATCGATCGCCGGCGAAGGCAGCATTGATTCCATCTTTGATGGTATCTGCGTACAGATCGATAGCAGCCACTGATCAGGGATTCGATTGACTGGCCCGTTGCAGAAATTCTTTTTCTTCTTCGGTCAGGGACTCTATTCCCTGTAGGTGGATCTTTTCGAGTAAGGCATCTATTCTTTCTTGGGTAAGACGAGGTTTCTTATCGTAGGGTTTACGGGTGGCCTTGTAAAAATGCATGTCTTTGATAGGGGGTCTTTTTTGTTTAGGCTTTTCGGGGTCAAAAAGATCATTGGCCCAATCAAAGACGCGGTTCATCCATTCGCTGAGGTCGTAGCCCATACGAATGAGCTGCATAAAAAGAAATCCCATGGCTCCCCCTGCCAATAGCGGCAGGTAAGTAAGCGGCTGTTGCAAGGGTTTGGTGGCGACGCTGATCAGCACATACACGACCGTCAGGATCCAGAGCGGAAACCCTCCCATAAGCTGTGGATACAGCCGATAGTAAGGAGAGAGCATGGTGGTGGCAATGGCTATGGCCATTACCGAAGGTCCGGCGCCAAAGAACAGACCGGCCGAAGCGCCTTCGGGTAAGAGCGATGCGGCCAACAGATAGCCCAGCGATCCGGCCAAGCCACCGTACAGATAAAGGGCAATGATCTTTCTGCTACCGCTGAGGTCTTGAAAAATAAATCCAAAGGCCCACAGCCAAAGCATATTGCCCAATACCATCCATACGCCTAGATTGGTAAACATAGCGCTCAACAGGGTCCAGGGACGATAGAGCAATAGCTCAAATTTTCCGGGCAGGGCAAACCATTGCAAAATTTGCTCTCTGAAAACCACTTCGATCTGTGCCGTATCTTGATAGAAAAAAAAGAAATAGGCCCTGCAAAGAGCGAGTGTAATAAATACAATAAGATTGATGATTACCAAACGGGTCAGACTGTTCTGACTATCACCTAGCGAATATCCCATAGACACAGTTACTGCTTGTTATTTCAATATAACGATCGGCGATTGGTTTTGTTCCAGTAGAGTACCAGCAGAAAACCGGTCAAGGCCCCTCCCAGGTGGGCAAAGTGGGCAATGTTGTCTCCGCTTACCTCGGCCACCCCCCCGAAAAGGTCAATGGCAGCCAGTCCCAACATGGCCCATTTGGCCTTGACAGGAACAGGTATAAACATAATGTAGAGCTCGGTATTTGGAAATAAATACGCAAAGGCTACCATTACCCCCATCACGGCACCACTGGCACCGAGAGCGGGCGAGACCGCTCCCAATTGTTGCTGTACGGCTGTCATATTGCCTGCATTGAAAGCGCTTAGCAGTTCTTGGCAACGCAGGTATTGAACGGTCAGGTGAAGCGCCGCTGCGCCCAGTCCGCAGCCAACATAGAAAAGCAAGAAACGCGGACCGCCCCACACATTCTCGAGTACTTTACCGAACATCCAAAGGGTAAACATATTGAACACAATATGAAATAGCGTTTGCGGAGAATGGGCGAACATATGCGTGAGCAGCTGGTAGGGTCTAAAGTCTCTGGCGCTGTCGATAACGCCGGCCTCTGCCAGCAGCCGATGTAACTTTTCGGGCATCAGCGGCCATAGCATGATCCACTCCGAGAATGGAAAGCGGCTGGCCAGCGTTAACTGCGCCACATACATCAGCACGTTGATGATGATCAGATTTTTGACAATGGGAGGAAAGTTATCTGGTCTCGTAAATCGAAACTCACTCATTGTGCAAAATTACGTTATCTGCGACTCAACCGGACAATGTTTTCGATATGATGGGTATGCGGGAACATATCGACCGGTTGTACTTCCGTTATCTGGTAGATACGATCGAGCCGTTGCAGATCGCGCGCCTGAGTGGCAGGATTGCAGCTAACGTAGACCACGGTAGGAGCGGCAATGTCGAGCAACTTATCAACGAGGGTTTCGTGCATACCGGCGCGGGGCGGATCGGTAACGATCACGTCTGGCCGCCCCTGTTGCTCAAAGAAAGTATCGGTACAGATGTCAATGACATCGCCGGCAAAGAACGAGGCATTGTTGATCTGGTTAAGGATGGCGTTTTCTTTTGCATCTTCGATGGCGGCCGCCACCTGTTCTACTCCCACGATCCGTCCGGCCTTACGGCTTAAAAAGATACCGATGCTGCCGGTTCCGCAATAGAGATCGTAAAGGGTTTCGTTTCCGGTAAGTGCGGCCGCATGGGCCGTTAAGCGGTACAGCGTTTCTGCCTGCGCCGTATTGGTCTGAAAAAAAGATTGCGGACCGATCTTAAAGCGGTATGCCTCGTTAAGATCGGTACCGTGTAAGATCTCTTCTACGTACCCTTTGCCAAAGAATACCACAGGGCGAAGGTCTTGTATGCTGTCGTTCCATTTAAGATTGACCGTATAAAGCAAAGTGGTGATACCCGAAAAACGATCCAGTAAGGCTTGGAGCAATGTATTGGTTCGATCGGGCTTGTCTTCTCCCACGATCACGTTTACCATCAGCTCTCCGCTGCGGCAGAGCCGTATTTGAACATTACGCAGATAGCCCTGGTGTGCCCGACTATCATAGAAGCTCCATCCTTTTTGCAAGGCCATCGTCTTAATAAATTGGCGGATCTCGTTAGAGGGGGAGGCTTGTAAATGACAGATATCGATATCTACGATTTTATCAAAGAACCCTCTGGCATGAAAACCCGCCACATCCGACAGGCTGCTGATCTGTTCATTGCCGAGTTCGCCGGGCAACAGATACCGCTTGTTTCCAAAAGTGTATTCGATCTTATTTCGGTACTGCGTGGTAACGGCCGCTCCTGCAATGGGCAAGACCGAAGGCAGCTGTACTTTACCGATGCGTTGCAAGGTTTGTTCGACTTGTTGTTGTTTGTAGCGAAGCTGTTGGGGGTAAGGCAGCATCTGCCACTGGCAGCCACCGCAAACGCCAAAGTGCGTACAAAACGGATCTACTCTTTCTTTTGCTTTTTCGATAAGGGCCAGGGGAGTGGCCTCGGCCCAATCTTTTTTACTTTTGGTAATGCGAACATCCACCCGGTCTCCGGGAACCACCCCTTCTACGAAGATCACTTTTCCGTCTTGGCGGGCAATACATTTGCCTTCGGCGGCATAATCTTCGATCAACAGATTTGGCAGAACAAGAGATGGTTTTTTTCTTCGCACCGGGCAAAGATAGTTGCTACCGGTCTTGTTCGGGATTTTAATAACTTTACCTTTTATTTTTGAAGCGTATGAAAAGTACTTTGTTATTCTTGTCGATGCTCTGCGGCGGTATCGTATGCGCGCAGACCGGATATGAGATCAGCGTTACACTAAAGCCTTACAAAGATCAATACATTTATCTGGGTCATTATTTTGGAAAGACCTATCCCATTATCGACTCTGTCAAAGTAGACCAGCAATCAAAAGGGGTCTTTAAAGGAAAGCAGCCCCTGCAGGGCGGTATCTATCTGATCGGGTATCCGAACAAGTCGGGATTTTTTGAGGTGCTGGTAGACAAGCAGCAACAGTTTTCGATTATTGCCGATTCGGCTACGTTGCCGGCCGGCATCACGTATAAAAATTCTCCCGATAACGAGCTGTTTACCTCGTACCAGCGCACGGTAGCCGAAAAAGGCGCTCGCATCAATGCGCTACGAGAGTCACTCAAAGGGCTTACCCAAAAAGCAGACTCTGTTCGGGTAATCGATTCACTGACGGCCCTCGATCTCGATATTCGTAATACACGCGATCAGCTCATCGAGCAACACAAGAGCACGTTTCTGGCCACCTTGTTACAGGCCATGCGCGAACCGGTATTGCCCCTCGAGTTGCAAAAGCCTGCTAATCGCGAAGACTCTGTCAAGGCATTTCGGTACTACCGCGATCATTTTTGGGATGGGGTCAATTTCTGGGACGGGCGGCTGGCCTACACCACGTTCTTTGAAGACAAGGTCGATCGTTATTTTGATCAATTGGTGGTACCGCATCCTGATTCGGTCAATAAAGAGATCGATTACATGTTGGGCTACGCCTCTATCAATACCGAGATGCAACGCTTTTTGTTGCTACGCTTTATTAATCGCTATTACACCCAGCGCTACATGTGGGAAGATGCGGTCTTTGTACATTTGTACGAGAAATATTTTTCTTCTAAAACCTACCCTTGGTTAAGCGAACAGGGCAAAAAGATCATTACGGAGCGGGCCTATAGCTTAATGGCCAATATTTTGGGAACGCCTGCTTCGGACATTGAATTACCCGACTCTACGGGCCGTACGGTTTCGCTGTATGGTGTAAAAAAAGATTTTACCCTTGTTGTCTTTTGGGATCCCACCTGTGGTCATTGCAAAGAAACGCTCCCCAAGATCGATTCGGTCTACCTGTCCCGATGGAAACAAGATGGGGTAGGCATCTTCGCGGTGGCCAAAGAGACCAATGGCAGTCGTTCGGACTGGCTTCGATTTATTGCCGACAAGAAGATCGGTCATTGGACGCATCATGTTTATTACAGTAAGGAGGCCGAGCAAAACCGGGTCGAAAAAAATATTCCGGGCTACTCGCAGCTCTACGACGTACAATCCTTTCCTACCCTTTATCTGTTGGACAAAGACAAGCGGATCATTGCTAAAAAGCTCTCGTACGAGCAAATGGATGAGATTATCCAGCTAAAGAAAAAAGGACAATAGTCAACGCGCCGCAACCATCCAGGCGCAAAGGACTCCGATCAGATATCCTTGACCACATCGGCCACCAGTTGCGGGCGACCCAGGGTATAGTAGTGTAGCACGGGCACACCCGCTTTCTTGAGTTCGCGGGATTGTGCCAGCAGCCATTCTTTTCCTACGATCTCTACTTCTGCATCGGTCTTGCATTTTTGAACGGCATTGGCCAACTCAGAAGGCAGATCGATATGAAAGGTCTTGGGCAGTACGGTGAGTTGCTTTTTGGTATAGATGGGCTTTAACCCCGGAATGATGGGAACGGTAATACCGACTTCGCGGCAGGCTTTGACAAACTGGTGGTATTTGGCATTGTCAAAGAACATCTGCGTTACTATATAGTCGGCACCGGCCTCTACTTTTTGTTTGAGATGACGCAGATCGGTATCCATGTTCGGGGCCTCAAAATGTTTCTCGGGATAACCGGCCACTCCAATACAGAAACGTGTCTTTTGGGTGTCTTTGAGTTCTTGTTCGAGATAGATACCGTTGTTGAGGGCTGATACCTGGTGCAACAGATCGACCGCATAACGGTGCCCTCCGGGTTCGGGTTCAAAAGCCGCTTCGTTTTTCGCGGCATCACCGCGCAGTACGAGTACGTTGTCGATACCGAGATAATGTAAATTGATGAGGGCATCTTCGGTATCATTGACACTAAATCCGCCACAGATCAAATGCGGTACTGTATCGACATTGTATTTGTTCATGATGGCCGCACAGATGCTCTCTGTTCCGGGACGTTTGCGAACGATTACTTTTTCGAAACCGCCATCGGTCCTTTTTTTGAACACATGCTCGGAGCGGTGGTACGTAACGTTGATAAAGGCCGGTTTAAAGGCCATCAATGGGTCCAGATGCTTGTATAGCGCACCAATGCCCTTGCCTTTGAGCGGAGGGAGCACCTCGAACGATATAAGGGTGTCTTTGGCTTGTTGAATATGTTCGATGACTTTCATAGGTACGGGGTATGCAAACTTAATATACCCATGCTTTATAACAAAGAAACCATGGTCTTTTGTTAAATCGGTCACTCCATGGGTACGAGCCACTCCGATGACTTACATTTGTTGTATGCAATTGGCCATTCGTACCCGCTCTTTGGTTAAACGTTACGGAAGTCGCACCGTGGTAGATCAGGTATCCTTTGAGGTACGGCAAGGCGAGATCGTGGGATTGCTGGGACCCAACGGAGCGGGCAAGACGACTTCTTTTTATCAGGTCGTGGGGCTCATTAAACCCGATGAGGGACAGGTCTTTTTGAATGACCAGGACATTACCGCATTACCCATGTACAAGAGAGCTCAAATGGGTATCGGCTATCTTCCGCAAGAAGCTTCGGTCTTTAGAAAGCTAAGCGTAGAAGATAACATTGCGGCGGTGCTCGAGATGACCCGGCTTGATAAACAACAACAAAAAGATAAACTGGAGAGTTTGCTCAGCGAGTTTCGCTTGCAGCATGTGCGCAAAAGTAATGGCGATGTACTGAGCGGAGGCGAAAGAAGAAGAACCGAGATTGCCAGAGCCTTATCGGTAGATCCCGCATTTATTTTACTGGATGAACCTTTTGCGGGCATTGACCCGATAGCGGTAGAAGACATCCAGGCCATCGTAGCCCGCTTAAAGTACAAGAACATCGGCATCCTTATAACCGATCATAATGTAACGGAGACTCTTTCGATCTGCGACCGAGCCTATTTACTGATCGAAGGAAAGATATTCAAGCATGGTACTGCCGAAGAGCTGGCCCGAGACGAGCAGGTTCGTAAGTTGTACCTGGGTCGCAACTTTGAGCTTCGGCGCAAAGACTGGCTTCACGAAGAGGCCCAGCAACAATCGGGTCTTTCTATTTGACGGCACATGAACTACGCGCTTCTTCCTAAGATAGAGTTACACTTGCACCTCGATTGCAGCCTTAGTTATGCGGTCGTGCAGGCGATCGATCCGACCATTACCGAAGTACAATATCAACAAGAATTTGTAGCCCCTCCCGTCTGTGTGGACCTGCGTGATTACCTGACCCGTGCGGTCAAGGGTTTTTCTCTGATGCAAACAGCTGCGCAGCTTCGGTTGGTAACCCTCGACCTGTTGGCACAACTCGATGCCGACCATGTTATCTATGCAGAAATCCGGTTTGCTCCTTTGTTGCATACACAACAGGGATTAACTCCTGCGCAGGTGGTCGAGGCGGTAGAGGCCGCCTTGCAAGAAGGAGCAGGTCGCTATAAGGTAATAACCAGACTGATTCTTTGTACGCTTCGCCATTTTAGCCCGGAGCAAAGTCTCGAAACAGCTGCGCTGACCTGTCAATTTTTTGGAAAGGGCCGGGTGGCCGGTTTCGATATGGCCGGCGATGAGGCGGGCTACGGGGTGCATGAACATAAAAAAGCCTTTGCCTTGGTCAAGCAAAGCGGTGTTCCTTTTACGGTTCATTCCGGAGAAGCGGCCGGTCCGGCCAGTATGTGGACGGTGATCCGCGAATTACAACCCCGACGGATCGGCCATGGCGTACGAAGTATCGAGAGCCGCTCCTTGGTTAAGTACCTGGCCGAAGAGCAGATCCATTTAGAGGTTTGCCCTACCAGCAACTTGCAGACCAATATCTTTTCTTCTATGCAAGAGCATTCGCTGGAGGCCTTGTACCAGCAAGGCATCTCGCTGAGTATCTCTACCGATGCGCGTATGATAACCCCGGTAACGCTTAGCAGTGAATACCATCGAGTGGCCGAGGCATTTGGCTGGGGTAGTACCGAGTTATTGGCTTGTAACCTGCAGGCCTTACAACATGCCTTTATTGGCGAAGAACTAAAGACTTCTTTACGACAACAGCTGCTAACGGCCTATTGATGGCCAATTTTTTCTAATTTGGCAGTACCCATGAAGCTTCTTTCTCCTGCCATATCCTCGTTGGCCCGCTTGCGTTCTTGGCGTATCGATGCGTGGAGAAACAATCCGATCGATGCCCAGCGCGAGGTATTGCAAGACCTGGTTACCTCTGCCCAGTATACCGAATTTGGAAGACGGTACGATTTTGCCCGCTTGTTTTCGGTACGATCTTTTAAAGAGGCCGTTCCCATTCACGAGTACGACGACCTTAAGCCCTATATAGAACGGATCATGCAAGGCGAACAGGGCTTGCTTTGGAATACACCCATTGAATGGTTTGCCAAAAGCAGCGGCACTACCGGCGATAAAAGTAAATTTATTCCGGTCAGCGAAGAGAGTTTACAAGACGGGCATTACCGCGCCTCTAAAGATGTACTGTCGTTGTACTATCTGCGACGACCCGACTCGGAACTTTTGACGGGCAAGGGGTTGATCTTAGGTGGCAGCCACACGATCAATCCGCTTAACGACGAGGCGCAATACGGCGATCTGAGTGCGGTCCTTTTACAGAACTCTCCTTTTTGGGGTCATTGGTTGCGTACCCCCGATCTGAACATTGCACTGATGGATGAGTGGGAGTCGAAGATCGAAAAACTGGCCGAGAGCACCATCAAAGAAAATGTTACATCCATATCGGGCGTGCCTACATGGACACTGGTTTTATTTAAGCGTATTTTGGAATTGACGGGTTGTAAGACCATCGCAGAGGTATGGCCTTCGTTGGAATTGTATATGCACGGTGGAGTTTCGTTTACACCCTACCGAGGTCAGTTTACGCAATGGATCGGACGCGATATTCAATACCTAGACATGTACAATGCCAGCGAAGGTTTTTTTGCGGCGCAGGACGATCCTGCGCAACCGGGCATGTTGCTGTTTACCGATCATGGCGTTTTTATGGAGTTTATGCCGGTAGAAGAATACGGATCGGCCAGTCCCCGTACCATCGGATTGGCCGATGTAGAATGCGGGCGCCACTACGCACCGGTCATTAGTACCAATGCGGGTTTATGGCGTTATTTATTAGGAGATACTATCGAGTTTACTACCCTCAGCCCCTTTCGGGTAAAAGTATCGGGGCGGTTAAAACATTTTATCAATGCCTTTGGCGAAGAGGTGATCGTGGACAATACCGACAGAGCACTGGCAACAGCCTGCCAGCAGACCGGTGCGATCGTGATCGATTACACTGCAGCTCCCGTTTATTTTAATGAGAAGATACAGGGGGCCCATCAGTGGTTGATCGAATTTGAGCAAGCCCCGGCCCGTCTCGAAGAATTTACGGCGCTGTTAGATAAAGCACTGCAGCAATTGAACAGCGACTACGAGGCCAAGCGTTATCGCAACATGGCATTGGGATTGCCACAGGTGCAACAGTTGCCCCGGGGTACATTCGCTGCCTGGTTACGCCAAAAAGGAAAACTGGGTGGTCAGCACAAAGTGCCCCGGCTAAGTAACGATCGCCAACTGGTCGAAGAGATTTTACAGCTGAATACAATTACATTTGCCTCATCCTAAAATTATTTTATGAAATTACTCGACCGTAAAGTGGCGATCGTAACCGGTGGTACCCGCGGTATCGGAGAAGGTATTGTTCGTCTTTTTGCCGCACACGGGGCACAAGTGGCCTTTACCTATATCAGCGACAGTAGCGCCGAAAAAGCGGCCTCGTTGGCGGCCTCGTTGCAGGCAGAGGGGGTAAAAGCAAAGGCCTACCAGAGCAACGCAGCAGATCCGCAGGCTTGTGAGAACTTGGTGGGCGATGTGCTAAAAGAATTTGGCACCATCGACATTTGTGTCAATAATGCTGGTATTTCTAAAGATAACTTGCTAATGCGAATGACCAATGAACAATGGGAAGAGGTCATGCGGGTCAACCTCAATAGCGTCTTTTATATGACCAAGCAAGTGATTCGCCCGATGATGAAAGCGCGTGCGGGCTCCATTATTAATATGAGTTCGGTGATCGGCGAAATGGGCAACGCCGGGCAAAGTAGTTATGCGGCCAGCAAGGCCGGTATTATCGGTTTTACCAAATCGGTGGCCAAGGAGTTGGGGAGTCGCAATATTCGCTGCAATGCCATTGCCCCCGGATTTGTAGAGACCGATATGACCCAATACTTGCAAACAGGCGAAGCGGCCGAAAAATACAAGGCTGGTATTCCACTCGGTCGTTTTGCATCGGCTACCGATATTGCCAATGTAACCTTGTTCTTGGCTTCGGACCTTGCGGCTTATGTGACCGGCCAGACGATCAGTGCTTGTGGCGGACTCAATATCTAACGATCCCAAGAGATCAAATCACGGTTGTCGCTGGTACTATGACTGCTGCCGGTAAAGTCGGTGACACTGTTAAGGATATCGCTCTTTTGGCTGGAGCCATCGTGGTCTTCGCAGGAGATCGATTCGCGTTCGAGTTTGTGATCGATCTGCGTTTAGATCAGTGATCGATCTTCGTTCCCTTTTCTTTCATATAGGCATGCCACAAGATAAAGGCGGCAATGCTGCGGTAGGGTTTCCATGGAGCGGCCACCTGTAACATTCTTTCTTTCGAAACAGCAGGGCGCATTCGCTTTACTTTTTTTAAGCTATTGACCAGGGCAATATCACCCAGCGGAAACTGATCGGTTCTTCGGAGCGCATGCATTAGGTATACGTCGATGGTCCAGGGGCCAATCCCCTTTAGCGGAATCAACTGGTCGTAGACTTGTTGGTCGCTGCAGTATTGCATCTTTCTCAGGCTGATCTGCTTGCTCAGTATGGCCTGCGCGAGTCCACGGGCGTAGACAATTTTTTGTCGGGTAAAATAGCAGTCTCGTAATTCCTGATCGGTCAGGGTCAGTATTTTTTTGGGAGTGACGATGCCGATCTTTTTTCGCAAGCGTTCAAAGGCTGCATAGGCTGCCGCCAGCGAGACTTGTTGCTCCAAAATGGAAAGCACCAGTGTTTGAAAGGTATTGGGTCTAATCCAGGGTCGGGGGTAACCATGTTGTACGATAATGCGGTGCAGGTCGGCGTCGCGCTCCGCCAGCGTATCGCAAAGTGCGGTAAAGTTTTGCTTGCTGTAGCAACTGATCGAAGTTTTCATTTTTTTGTAAATCGCTCGATCGCTTTTTTACTTTCTTCGGTTAGCAGTAATCGGCCACTGATCGAAGCGCGATGCTGCAAAAGTTGGGTCCAGTGTTCTGTGCCTTCCCAACAGATCTTTTTGATCTCTTTGAGTGCGGCAGTGCTACTTTGTAATAATTGCGCTACTAGTCTGTTTACGCCTTCGTCTAAGCCGGCAATATCTTGGAACAGTTCGGCGAACAGACCTCTTTGTTGTGCCCACTCGGCACTGCGCCACTGCGTGGCATCGATGGCCAGTTGCGAAAAAGCCGAGAGACCGATCTTTCTTTCTACGGCAGGTCCTACGACAAAGGGGCCGATGCCTACGGCTAATTCACTCAGTTTGATCTGCGCATTGTCGGTGGCCAACGCATAGTCTGCGGCAGCTGCGAGACCTACCCCTCCTCCTACACATTTGCCCTGAATACGACCAATCACTAACAACGGGCAGTTTCTGATGGCATTGATGACCTCTGCAAAACCGCTAAAGAAGCGAAGCCCCTCTGCTGCCGTGGTAATAGTGGCCAGTTCTTCGAAAGAGGCACCGGCGCACAAGACCTTTTCGCCACCGCTGCGCAATAAGATCAATTTTACATCGGGGTCTTCACCGGCGGCTGTAATAGCTGCTGCGAGTTGGGTCAACAGGGTGCGAGGCAATGAATTGCTTTGCGGATGATAGAACTCCACGACTTGAAGCGCTCCTTGCCGGGTGGTGGTTACATAAGCAGTATCCATGGTGATGGTATAACGTTAGCGGGATGGTTGGTTTTCGAGGGGTTTCGTTAGCGGGGTTGTTTGGCGACCATGGTTAAGATAGTGGCGATACCGGCGATCTCGTTGGTCTCATCCAAGATCTCTACCATCCATTTTACGATTCCTTTCTCGATGTCGTCGCCTCTTTTTTGATCGGCCGGGTTATCGGTGATCCGTTTGTCTTGCAATAGTTTTTCTTTGCAGGTAAAGCGAATTTGGATCTCGCTGCCCGGATAGACCGGTTTGGTAAAGCGAAGTTCATCGATTCCATAATTGAGCAGCACGGGATTTTTTTCGTAACTGTCTACGAACAATCCGGCGGCCAGACTCATAATAAGATATCCGTGGGCCACTTGTCGTTCGAACATGGTACCCTCAAAATCGGTCTCTTTTATGTGTGCGTAAAAATGATCGCCGCTCAGATCGGCAAAGCGGTCAATATCTTCTGCAGTGATCTTTCTTTTTTCGGTGAGCAGCTGGTCTCCGATCTGCAATTCTTCGAAATACTTTTTAAAAGGATGCTTACCCGGGTCCTTACCTTCTGCATACGGCTGGTATACCGATGTAATGGCCGTGATCATGGTAGGGGAACCTTGCAGGGCGGTGCGTTGCAAATAATGTTTGACACCTCTGATTCCTCCCATCTCTTCTCCGCCACCGGCTCGCCCCGGACCTCCGTGTACCAGTAATGGCAAAGGAGAGCCATGGCCGGTACTTTCTTTGGCACATGCACGATTTAGTACCAATATTCTTCCGTGATGCGAGGCGGTGCCGATCACATAGGCACGGGCCTCGGCCGCATCGTTGGTAACGATGGTAGTAACCAGACTTCCCTTTCCTTTTTTACTAAGCGCAATGGCTTCGTCGATGCCTTGATAAGGCATTAAAGTACTTACCGGACCAAAGGCCTCGATCTCGTGAGGCGAAGCAGAGGCAAAGGGAGACGTATTGAGCAATAAGAGCGGAGATAAAAAGGCTCCTTTTGCTGCATCGGCATCTACGACGCTCACACTGTCGAGTGAGCCGTATATGAGTTGCGAAGAGGCTAAGAGTTGCTGCACTTGTGCCACTACTTCTTTTCGTTGGTGCTGACCGGCCAGTGACCCCATACGCACTTTTTCGTTGTAAGGCGATCCGATGATGGTTTGTGCAAGTGCTTTTTGCAGCGCCGCTGCCATGGCATCGAGATAGCGGGCCGGAACAAAAATGCGGCGCACGCCGGTACAACGCTGACCGGCCTTGAGTGTCATTTCTTTTCTGACCTCTTTTACAAATAGCTCCCACTCCGGATCGTCCGGTTGTACCGATTGCCCCAGTACGATGCAGTTAAGACTGTCTGCCTCCATGTTAAAGGGAACATTGTTCTCGAGTATCGCCGGTGTTTTCTTCAGCAGGGCGCCGGTGGCGGCACTACCGGTAAAAGTGACCACATCCTGACTGTCGACCCAGTTCAGCAGATCGCCGCTGCTGCCACAGATCAATTGCAGCGATCCTTCGGGAAAGATCTTACTGTTGATCATCTCGCGAAAGACCGCTTCGGTCAGATACGCGGTAGCGGTGGCTGGCTTAACAATAGCCGGCATACCGGCCAGTAGATTGACCGCGATCTTTTCGAGCATTCCCCAAACCGGAAAATTAAAGGCATTGATGTGAATGGCCACTCCTTCTTTGGGCACCAGAATGTGGGTACCCATAAAGCTGTTGCCTTTACTCAGGTTATGGCTTTCTCCATCGATACAAAAAGATTCATTCGGAAATTTTCTACGCAGCGACGCATTCGAAAAAAGATTACCGATGCCGCCTTCGATATCGACCCAGCTGTCGGCCCTGGTGGCACCGCTTCGGTAGCTGAGCGTATAAAAAGCAGCAAGATGTTTTTGCAAGTGAAAGGCCAATGCCTTTAACCGGTTGCCCCTTTCGTGAAAACTAAGACGACGAAGGGCCGGGTTACCTTTTTGCCTTGCGTGGTCGATCATCGCTTTAAAGTCAACACCCTTTGTGCTGGTGCTGCCAAAGCATTCACCCGTTACCGCATCATAAAGGGGTTGTTCGTTTCCTTGTCCGCAAAGCCATTGACCTGCTACATAATTTTGGAGTTGTATCATGGGGGTAGGATAGGGCTAATTTACCTCAAAATTAGCTGAAGCAAGGTTGTCTTTTACAATTGGGTATCTTTGTTTATCAACGACAGCCGTTATGCTCTTACCACCGCGTTTTATTATTGCCTTTACTGCCCTAGTGGTCTTTACCGCTTGCCAAAACTCATCCGGCGGGCACGATCATGATGCCGATCACCCAACGGAAGCTGCCTTGCGGCAGCCTCAAACCGCCGAGGACAGTTTGTACCGTCAGGTCATGGACGTGCATGACGAAGTAATGCCCAAGATGGGCAAGATTCGCGGCGCCCAGCAAAAAGCCCGGCAACGCCTCGATTCGCTGGCCTTACAAGGGTCTCCCGCTGGTAAGCAGTATCGTCGGCAACTAGAAAAGCTGATCAACGATCTTAATAACGCCGATTTTGCCATGGACAAATGGATGATCGAGTTCAATATCGACTCCGCAAAAGATAATAAGCCCCTTCGTATGCAATATTTGCGCAGTGAACTCGAGAAGGTCAATAAGGTCAAGGCGGCCATTCTGGGTAGTTTGTCGGGGGCAGATACTCTTATTAATCGTTAATGAAGAGAAGCCGCTTACGGATATTCACAAAAAAATTCGTGATCTCGGCCAATGTGCTGGCCGTGGCCCTTTTTTTATTGTCCTGTCTTATTCCCCTTTTGCATCCGCAGCAATGGTGGTGGGTTTCGCTGCTGGGGCTTACGTTCCCTTTCTTACTTTTTGTAGTGGTCTGTTTTTTTTTCGGCTGGCTGGTGTTGCTCAAGTTTCGGCTTACACTGATTTCGCTGGGGGCGCTTTTGCTGGGATACAAAAGTATTGGAGTCTTTGTCGCTTTAAATGCGCCTGCTTCTTTTGAGATCAGCAAAGAGCCTGGTACCGTTCGTATTATTAGTTGGAACGTGGCGCGGTTCATAGAATTGACCCGTAATAACAACCCGGGTAGTCTGACCCGAAAAAAAATGCTGGCCCTGCTGGCGGCACAAAAGGCCGATATACTTTGTCTGCAAGAATTTTACACATCAGATAACCCGGTTTACTACGATAATATCTCGTCTATCCGTGAGCAGCTTGGTTATCCTTTTTATTATTTTAGCAAAGACCTTGATGGCGATCGAAATTATTACAGCTCGGTTATTTTTTCGCGCTTCCCAATTATTGATACCGGTATGATCCGCTTTCCGCGGCCTTCGCAACCCGAAGTACTGCTGCAGGCCGATATACGAACCGACCGGGGTGTAATTCGCGTCTTTACTACGCACTTACAATCACAACGTTTCGATAAGCAAGACTATCGAAGAATAGAAAAGATCCGTGATCGTGAAGACAGTTTGTGGTATCAGTTTTTACCTATTGTGGGTAAACTTAAGAGGGGGTTGGTCATTAGAAGTCAACAGGCAGACATGATCGCTTCGCTGCTCACCGATTCGCCTCATCCCTCCGTATTGGCGGCCGATTTGAACGATGTGCCTAATTCGTACACCTATTTTACCGTAAGGGGCACGCTGCAAGACGCGTTTTTGCAAAAGGGATATGGTCTGGGCAGAACCTTTCGCGGGCTATCGCCCACCCTTCGTATTGACTACATCTTTGCTGACCGCCGGTTTACGGTCCGGCAATTCAAAAGGGTCAAAAAGGATTATTCCGATCATTATATGCTGGTGACCGACCTGCAATTACAGCGTTAGTGCACTGCCCTTGTTCGATTCCATTTATTTTAATCATCTTTGCCATATGGCAGAGCTTCGTATCTATAACTCGCTGACCCGACAAAAAGAAGTCTTTACTCCGTTGGTTCCCGGGCACGTGGGCATGTACGTTTGCGGGCCAACCGTTAGTGGTGAGAGCCATTTGGGTCATGCTCGTCCTTATATTACGTTCGATGTGGTCTATCGCTATCTGCGAACTCTTGGCTATAAGGTTCGCTATGTGCGCAACATTACCGATGCCGGGCATTTTGAAGAAGAAGGGCGTGATGCCACCGATAAGATCGCCGAAAAAGCTAAGCTCGAACAACTCGAGCCGATGGAGCTGGTCCATAAGTATACCCGACTTTTTCATTGGGCCATGGAGCAGTTCAATACTTTGCCTCCGTCGGTAGAGCCCACGGCCACCGGGCATATCGTAGAGCAGATCGGTATGATCGAGCAACTTATTGCCGCCGGATATGCCTATGAGATGAACGGCTCGGTGTACTTTGATGTAAAAAAATATGCGGCCGGCCATGACTATGGAAAACTCAGCGGTCGGGTAATCGACGAGTTGTTGACCACTACGCGCGAACTCGAAGGACAAGAAGAGAAAAAAGACCGTACCGATTTTGCACTATGGAAAGCGGCGGCCCCCGAGCACATCATGCGATGGCAAAGCCCCTGGGGAGTGGGTTATCCGGGCTGGCATATCGAGTGCTCTGCCATGGCCACCAAGTACCTGGGCAAGCAATTCGATATTCACGGCGGAGGGATGGACCTGCTCTTTCCGCATCACGAAAGTGAGATCGCGCAGAGCACCATTTGTAACCACCAGACGCCCGTTCGCTATTGGATGCATAACAACATGATCACCATCAATGGCCGTAAGATGGGCAAGAGCTATAATAATGTGATCCGGCTAACGGAGCTTTTTAGCGGCACGCATCCATTGCTCGAAAAGGCATACCACCCCATGACGGTGCGGTTTTTTATTTTACAAACGCATTATAGTAGCACGCTCGATTTTAGTAACGAGGCACTGCAAGCGGCCGAAAAAGGTCTTAGGCGTTTGTGGGAAGCGTATCAAAAATTACATAAACTCGATCTGGCTCAAAAAGGTACATCGGGTAACGGTAGCGAAGAGGCGCTTGCCAAAACAGTACATCATTTGCTCGACGAGTTGCCAGGTTTTATGAATGATGATTTTAGTACAGCGAAGGTCGTGGCGAATTTATTTGAACTGGTTCCTGTCATCAATGCGCTTTATGATGGGCATACCCCCGCAGGGGCACTATCTACCTCTACCTTGCAACGCATGCAACAAGGCATGAAGCACTGGCTAGAGACCGTGCTGGGTTTACAGGATATGCAAGAGGGAGGTCATGATAGATTGGAGCTAGTCATGAATTTGCTCATCGATATTCGAAAAGAAGCACGCGGTAGAAAAGATTTTGTAACCTCCGATAAGATCCGCGACCGGTTGGCTGCATTTGGTATTCAGTTAAAGGACGAGAAGGGAGGAGAGATGACCTGGCGGATCGATTAGATGCCTGGGTATTCCAACCAGAAAAATAAGGTGTCGGTCAGCAACAAAGATGAATCGCTTCCATTTTTTGTAACCACTCTTCGGCAATGACTGCCCCCAGTCCGTTCGATTTCGGGAGTTCGATTAGTCCATTTTTTTCGTACCGTATACCGCCGCTAACAGGATCTTCTTTGAACATAAGGGCGGTATCGAAGTCGTAATGTACGATCTGTGGGCTACAGCAGGCAAAATGCGCAAAGGCCGTCATGGCCAGCCGCGATTCGATCATGGCACCTACTTGTAACTTGATGCCGGCGGCTTCAGCCAGTCGTACGATACGCAGTCCGTTGCGGATACCACCGGCTTTTCCCAGTTTAATATTAAAGTAATCGCAGGCGTTGATGGCAATAAGACGAGCGGCATCGTGATGATCACCGCAGCACTCATCGGCCATAATGGGAATAGGGCTTTCTTTTTTTACTTGTGGCAACGAAGTGTACAGGTACCGCGAGATCGGTTCTTCGCAATGTTCGATCTGCAGGGGGGCCAGTGCCTGAAGGGTTTCGATGGCTTCGGTTACGCTCCATCCCTGGTTGGCGTCGATACGCAGCGGTACGGTGGGGCCAACGGCTTTACGGATGGCTTGCATGCGAAGCACATCGGTTTTTCCATTCTTACCCAATTTTACTTTGATGGCCGGATAACCTTGGTCGAGAATTTTTTTAGCATCTATGGCCATCTTTTCGGGGTCGCCGATACTGACGGTATAATCGGTGGTAATGAGTTTGGTGCTATCACCCTTTAACCATTTCCACAAGGGCATTTCGGCCGCTTGCGCAGCCAAGTCGTGTAAAGCGATATCAAAAGCGCTTTTGATGCTGTTATTGGCATATACGATCGTATCGAGCAGTTGCAGACAGCCATCGATATCGAGCGGATTGCGATTTAGCAGTGCCTGACCGAAGTAACGTCCAATGGCCATGCAAGTTTCCTGACTCTCTCCATTGATGGGCATGTAGGGACTACACTCTCCAAAGCCCACAAGTCCTTCGCGGGTTTGGATCCTGACCACGACGTTAAGGGCATCGTCATCTCTTCCTAATGAGGTAATAAAGGGCTCGATTAGCGGAATACGCAGCGCGTAAAGACTGATCTTTTCTATAGACAACGAAGAGAGGGTCACCGGCTAACAGTTACTTTGACAAGGTCAACTCGTTAATGAGATGTTTGGCCCCGCCCAGCTTATCGATACACCACAATACATAGCGGATATCGACGCAAATGGTACGGTTCAGGTCTTTGTCAAAGGCGAGTTTATGACTCAAGGCCTCGTAGTTGCCATCGAAGGCCAATCCGATCAGCTCTCCTTTATTGTTAAGTACGGGTGAGCCCGAGTTGCCTCCGGTAATGTCATTGGTGGTAATAAAGCCGATCACCAGGTCTTTGCGGGCGG
>CAZZLP010000006.1:9135-18917 GCA_964654705.1 uncultured Chitinophaga sp. | reverse complement strand
TGCCCTGCCACCATGTTGGCAAAAAGACGAATGATAAGCGCGAAGGGCTTAATAAAAACGCTCAAGAACTCTACGGGCACCAAGATGAGCTTTACGCCAAAGGGAACCCCGGGCGGATTAAAGATGTGCCCCCAGTAGTGTTTGTTGGAGCTAAACAAGATCACTACAAAAGAAAGCAACCCGAGTACCACTGTAAATGCAATGTTACCGGTAACGTTGGCCGAACCCGGAATGAGTCCGAAAATATTATTGACCAGAATAAAAAAGAAGACGGTGAGTAAGAAGGGTAAATAGCGATGGTAGTTATGACCCAGGTTGGGTTTGGCCACTTCGTCCCTTACAAAAGTAATAATGGGCTCGAGCAAGCTTTGTGAACCCTTGGGAGCAGAGGTAATTCCCACCCCTTTTTTGTAACGCCCAGCCACCCGAAACATGATCACTACAAACAAGGTGAGCGCCAATAACATTTGTACCACATTGCGCGTCATGGACAGATCATAGAACTGGACCGTGGCATCGTAATGCCCATCAGCGTCAACGGGAATGATGTCGCCGGCAGCGAATTTTTTTCCGGTTAGGGTATCAAGCCCCATCTCTTTTACGGAATGCTCGTTAAGAAGCAAGTATCCCTGGTGGGCGGCATGTCCGTGCTCGAAGCGAGAAGACATAAAAACATTCCAGGTATCACGGCTGGGAGAATATAAGATGATCGGTAATGGCAGGGTAACGGGATGATCGCCGATATCCATAAAGTGATACTCATGCCCGTCGAGCACGTGACCGAAGATCACTTCGGCAGCATTGAATTTCTTGGTCTCTTTCGAGGCTTCGTGACCATTGTTGTGATCATTGCCGTGGCCATTGTTGTGATCTTGCGCAAGGACGGGAGACCCTAAAAAAAGAAGGGAAAAAACGGAGAATAGTACCGTAAAAATGATGTTGGCGCTTCTTGACTGCATACCCTTCTTGAAAATTTTGGCAAAGATAAGGGTAGGCACGCTAAATATTGTCGGAAAATCGCTCTACTAAAGCTCCTTAAGAACGCGCCGCTGCGCCGGGCAAAAACTGCATCTCATAAAGGCGGGCATAATGCCCCCGATGGGCCAATAATTCTTGGTGTGTTCCGGATTCGATTAGCACTCCATCCTCTAAAACAATGATTTTGTTTGCTTTACGTATGGTAGATAGTCTATGTGCAATAACGATCGAAGTGCGGTTGGCGATCAGCTTTTCGATGGCCCGCTGAATAAGCTGTTCCGATTCGGTATCGACAGAAGAGGTGGCCTCGTCGAGCACCAGAATAGAGGGATTATAAAGCAGTGCCCTGATAAACGAGATCAATTGGCGTTGCCCCAGCGAGAGCGTGGCGCCCCTTTCGCGTACATCAAAATCGTAGCCCCCGGGCAAATTCATAATAAAATCGTGCAGGTCTATCATTTTGGCCGCCTCTTCTACCTGCTCCCTTGTTATGCGCGGGTTGTGCAAAGTAATGTTGTCGATGACCGACCCAGAGAATAAAAACACGTCTTGCAAGACCACTCCCACATGCGACCGCAGCGTGGCCACGTCGTAGTCCGACACCGGCACGTCATCGATTTTGATCTGTCCTGATTGTACCTCGTATAGGCGCGTGAGTAAACTGATAATGGTACTCTTTCCGCTGCCGGTGTGCCCTACAATGGCCAGCGTCTCTCCGGGGGCAGCGCTAAAAGAGACATCACGCAGCACCGGAGTACCGGGCGTATATTCAAAATCCACTTTGTCAAACTCAATCTTGCCCTGCAATACCGCCGGTTTGAGAACCTGGTCTCCGGCAGGTGGTAGTACATCGGGATTATCGAGTACCTTAAAGACACGTTCGCTGGCGATTACACCCATTTGCAATACGTTGAACTTATCGGCTATGACCCGAAGTGGTCGAAACAATAAATTCAAACAAAGAATAAAGGCGATCACCGTGCCTTGCTGGCTTTGTTGCAATTGAAGGGCCTCTTTTGAGGTATACCAAACCACTAACCCGATCGAAAGTGCCAGCACGATCTCTACCACCGGAAAAAAAACGGAGTAAGCAAAGATGGCCTTAACATTGGCATTGCGGTGATGGCGGTTAATGACCTTGAACTTTTCGAACTCCTGCTGCTCGGCGGCAAAGGCCTGCACCACGCTCATACCCGAAATATGCTCCTGCACAAAGGCATTCAGATCGGCCACCGCATTGCGAACGGACTGAAAAGAACGATTGATGCTTTCCTTAAAAAAATAGGTGGCAATAATAATGACCGGAAAAGGGATCAGCGCTATCAGGGTCAGCCGCCAGTCGGCCCATAACATATAACTTAACACGCAGACAATCGACAGCAGGTCGGCAATGATGGGTACTAACCCCTCGGCAAAAATATCATTGACCGATTCAATATCGTTGATGGTGCGCGTGGTAAGGGTGCCGATCGGGGTCTTGTCGAACTGCCGAACGTTTAACCCAAGGATCTTATTAAAGGTATCCATACGCAGGTCCATAACCACCGACTGCCCCAACAAAGAGGTTTGATACGAAAATCCGAATCGAACCAGGGTCTCTATAAATATTATGACGACCTGAATCAGCGTAATCTGTACCAACATGCGAGGCAACTGGTTAACGATATAGTCGTTGACCGTTAGCTGTACCAGCAGCGGACGCACCGGTGTAATCAGCGCCAGCAAAATGGCCAGTAACACCGAAAACCAAAACTTGTGGCGGTACGGACGGGCATAGCCAAAGACCCGGTACAACAGTTGCCAATCAAAAAAAGTGGTACTTCGTTTCAAAATATTAAAAAGATGTGGCGCCGGTGGCCTTGGTGTAAGCCTTAATAAAAAGAGCGCCCAGGTTTTTGTGAGGCGGTACGTAATCTTCAAAGATCTTATCGGTGACCAAGGCATCAAGCTCCTTCCAAAAACCGATCCATTCAATGTCGGCACCCGTACGCAGCTTCTCCATTAACAGTCGTAAAAAAGGATTATTGACGGGAGCATCAGCGATCTGCTTTGTACCGATAATATGAGCATCGGGTGCTTTTTCTAAAATATCATGTATCATGTTATACCCCCCACAAGAACCCATAAAGACAATCTTCGAAGCAGGTGACATCTGTGCGATCGTGTAGGGCGCGTTGTAACTATGACCGCGGTTGATGGTTACGCGAGGCACTAGCCCCTGTTGCGCCAGAAAAGCATTCAGCTCTTCTTGCGCTTTGGCATCTTCGTTCGTTTCTTCGGCCAACGGACGATTCATGTACAAGCTTACTTTTTTTCCGCGGGCAGAATGTACCGCTACCCAGTATTTGGCAGACTGATCGATCTTCCAGTTTTGATTATTGAACATATTGACCAAACCGGGAAAGACCCCGATGCCATCTTTATCGCCATAAATAAATAACTGAACCACCACCCGGCCGCTATCATTAGCCAGGTCGCGAAAGGGCACCTGGTATACCGGAGGAATACCCAGCTCTTTGGTCAGATCAATCTTGCGCGCGGTATCGGCAGACCAAAAAAGATTTTGCAAGATGCGGTAGATGGTGATCCCCTTGGTATGTTGTCTTGCCACGGCGTCGCGGTAATTGTCTTCGATATTCTGCAACATGCGGCTTGCCACCGGCTGCAAGGTCTCGGCAATACTGGCATACGAATCGGCCACATCGGCCCCGTCTTCGAGACCATCGGTCTTCTCGAGATTTTTTACAAAAGCCTTCATCAAAACCATGGCGGGATCTTGTTGACCTTTGCCACCTGCTGCAAAAGATGCCAAAAACTGATCGAGCGTATTAAAAGCCGCAGCCATCTTAATAAACTTGCGGTACTTATCGAAGCGGACCAGCATTAGCAACGAATCGCCTCGCCCGGCGATCTTGCTCATCATGAGCGGATAAACACCGCGTACAAAACTCGACGTGTAGATGCTGCCATCCGAAGAGACCGCCAGGTAATACAGCTCGGCTGCATTAAGCGGCTGAATAATCCGAAAGCGGACCGCAAGATCTTTTTCGCTGTGCAATCCATTAATGACCGTTACAAAATTGGAGCGGGCCTTGTCTTCGAGTCGTCTACTCAGCGCGTAGTGCTCCAATGCCGTATCGCCATGTAGGGCACGATCGACATAATCCATTTGCGTGGCCACCAGCAAGCGGTAATAGGCCAGTGTATCGTCTTTGACGCGATCGATCTGCTCAATAGAAACTCTTCCTTTTAAAATATTATCGACAAAAGGAAAATACTGTTGCCCGCTGCGACTATTCGCCATTTGAGCCACTAATTGAACAAAGGGATCGCCGGTAATGGAACGAATGCGCTGCCCTAAGGCATCCGAAGCGGCGGCATAATCATAAAATTGACGCGGATAGCGACGGGCGACCACTTTCAATATGCTGTCCGCAAAAGAAAATGTAGGGTTTTGTTGCAGGGTAACAAAGGTCTTATCCGGATAAAGGGTACAATACTTTAACAGCAAATTCTCTTTGGATAATCCGTAACCCATGTTGCTTTCAAAGATGCGAGCAGCCAGCACGGTGTTACCGGCATCATAAGGAAGTCCTTCTATATAAGCAGCAATGCTTTCGCCCCGCCGGTCGGCCTTAAAACAGGCTTCGTAATTGGCAACGATAAGAGGTAGATAAGCCGGATTGACTCCGGATCCGGGAGGCCTTCGAAAATGATCTTTAAAATAGGCCAGCACCGATTGCAAACCGAAGAGATAATTTACTTTCAGCCGATGATCGAGCGTAGCATCGGTCTCGATCTGAAAACGAATACGATTGACCTCGCTGAATAATGCATAGTGGATGGCTTGGTTGAGACCTGCATCGCCGGTGGGGGCAAAAAGACTATCTCGGCGGCCATCTGCCTGGCAAAGGGCTCGCTGCAAGGTGGCGATCTGCTCGTGGTTGAGCTCTCTTCTGAATTCGGGCCGGTATCCAGGCGGAAAAACAAAAGGTTCGTCGGCAGAGACCCCCTGCGCACTGAGCGTACAAAGCCTGCCCCCGCATATAATAAGCACCCATAAAACTTGCCGCCAACTGCAGTATTGCATAACCTTACAAAGTTAACGAACCCCCGGGCAATGGCCTTCGCAGCATCTTTTAAATATTAAGTTATTATTAACTCTGCCCGGTCATTACTCCATAAGTAGAACCTCGAAAAAATAACAAGTAGATTTGTCAAAAATACCTCGCATGGATCAACCGGCGCGTAAAGTACTCATTGCAGACGACGAGCCCGATATCAGAGAGTTTCTTCAGTATAATCTGAGTGCGGAGGGTTACGAAGTTTATACGGCCAAAGACGGCGACGAAGCGTTCGAAAAGGCAAAACGCGTGTTGCCCGACCTGATCGTACTTGACGTGATGATGCCCAAGAAAAGTGGGATCGAGGTTTGTCAGCTGCTGCGGTCACAAACGACATTTAAAGATACCCTAATCTTGATGCTGACCGCACTCAACGATGACGGCTCGCATATTAAAGGGCTCGAAAATGGTGCTGATGACTATATCGGCAAACCCATTAGTCCCAAAGTATTGGTCTCGCGCATCAATGCATTATTCAGAAGACTCAGCAAACCCAAGTCGGGGGTGCTGACCATGGATTCCATTACCATCGATCCTGAAAAATACCTGGTGACCGTTGCGGGCAAAGAAGTGTCACTGGCCAAAAAAGAATTCGAGTTGCTCTATTTGCTGGCCCATCGGCCCGGGCGCGTTTTCTTGCGCAACGAGATCCTCAATCAGGTCTGGGGCAACGAAGTGATCGTGGGCGACCGCACCATCGATGTGCATATCCGAAAGATCCGCCAGAAATTGGGCATCGATTGTATTACCACTGTAAAGGGTGTG
Organism: uncultured Chitinophaga sp.; assembly: GCA_964654705.1. Classification (GTDB taxonomy): domain Bacteria; phylum Bacteroidota; class Bacteroidia; order Chitinophagales; family Chitinophagaceae; genus JJ008. The sequence goes on along the minus strand of CAZZLP010000006.1, from coordinate 13,050 downwards.
GGGTACAAATTTGAACGCTGAGCAACTACCCTGACTATCTTTGTGCAGCATTGATTGCCCTTAGTAGCCCATGGCCCTTACCCGACCTACCATTACCCCCAAACAAATTGCGCTAATTACCGCGCTGATACTGGCATTGCCGGAAAGCATCTTCTTATGGTGGTGGCGGGCCGATTGGCAATGGGCCCTGCTGGCCTTTGGGACCATCTTTGGCATCAGTTACTGGGTCATTGCCACGCTTCTCGAAGAATTCATCAATCGCAAGATTAAACTGATCTATAAATTTATTCATAAGACCAAGGCCACTAAAAAAGAAGAGACCTACTACAAATACGTGTTGCCGGCCAAAACGCTCGAAGAAGTCAGCCAAGATGTAGAGGACTGGGCCAACGAGAACGAAAAAGAGATGCAGCTGCTCAGACAAAACGAACAGTTTCGCCGCGAATTCTTGCAGAACCTCTCACACGAATTTCGTACGCCCGTATTTGCCATTCAGGGCTATGTAGAAACCTTGATCGATGGCGCCATCGCCGATCCGCTGGTCAATCGTCGCTATCTCGAAAATGCCTCTCGCAATATAGAGCGGCTGACCAATCTGCTCACCGACCTGGACCAGATCTCAAAGCTCGAACGCGGAGAGCTGGTATTGGTACGGCAACCCTTCGTGATCCAAGAGCTGGTCAAAGAAGTATTTGAAAGTCTTATCGGCAAAGCAGAAAAACAGCATATGCAATGTCTTATTAAAAAAGACAGTGAATCGCCCTTTACCGTCAACGCCGATAAAGAAAAGATCAGACAGGTCCTTTTGAATCTGGTAGAAAATGCGATCAAGTACGGTAAGACTAATGGCACCATTACCGCCAGCATGTACCGCACCGATGGCAAACATATATTAGTAGAGATCACCGACGATGGCATGGGCATACCCGAAAAAGAACTCAGCCGGATCTTTGAGCGCTTTTACCGCACCGAAGAAGGTCGCAACCGCGACAGCAAAGGATCAGGGCTGGGGCTTGCCATTTGTAAACACATCATAGAGGCGCACGGAGAAACTATTCATGTGCGTAGCACCGAACAAGTGGGCACTACCTTGGGTTTTACCCTACCCCTTAAATAAACAACTGTTCTTACTTCACACTGGCCAGTCCGTACAGGTATTGGTAGATCTTGATCTGAGAACGCACCGGTCTTTTACCTGCGGCATTAACATATTCGTTGGGCAAAAGACCCTCGAGCTTACGAGCTTTTACATTATCGGCCAATTGTATGGCCAGGATCTCTTTTAATTCTTTTCGAATATCGGGTTGATGAATCTCTACGGCCGCCTCTACACGGTGATCGATATTACGGACCATCCAGTCGGCAGAGGAAATATAGATCTTCTCTTTTCCGCCATGATGAAAGATCATTACCCGGGCATGCTCCAGGTATTCATCGACAATACTAATGGCATGGGGGCGGATTCCTTTTTTTAATGGCAAGAAATGCGGGCAATAGATGCCGCGCACGATCAGACTAATCTCTACCCCTGCCGTAGCGGCCTTTTGCAATAACTTGATTAAGGCAGCATCACTAAGCGAATTCACCTTCAAGATGAGCGAAGCTTTTTTACCAGCCTTGGCACGTTTGATCTCGAACTCCACTAATTGAACCAGCTTTTTACGCATCGATACCGGAGCCAGCAACAGCGTGCGACATTTCTTTAGCGGCATCATTCCTCGTCTCCAATTGGCGAGGTATTCAAAAACTCTTACTGCATCGCCCATGATCGAAGGTGAGGCCGTCAACAAACAATGATCGGCATACAGTCTGGCAGAAGATTCATTTAAATTGCCTGTACTCACGAAACCATAGCGAATTCGCTTACCCTTTTGCAGGCTTGTAATTACACAAAGTTTGGCATGGACCTTCATGTTCGGCATTCCCAATAAGACGGTAATGCCCTCTTCTTCTAAGATGGTCTTCCACTCCAGGTTGGCCTCTTCGTCAAAACGGGCTTTTAACTCTAACATTACCGTTACCTTCTTGCCGTTGCGTGCAGCATTGATGAGCGCATGAATGATCTTTGACTCGGCTGCCAATCGATAAGCGGTTAGTTGAATACTTTCGACCGTTGCGTCCATGGCAGCCTCCCGCAGCAGGTCAATCAAAGAATTAAATGAATGATAGGGAAAATGCAACATGATATCGCGTTGCAACACCTGGTCAGTAACTCGTAATTTATTGCTGAGTAACGGATGGGTAAAAGATGCCTTTCGCAGCAATACCGGAGGCAATACTTGCGGAAAATCCATGAAGTGCCTGAAATTATGAATACGCCCACCGGGTATGATGGCACTCTTTTTGGTGAGTCCTAAGCGCCCGATCAGATACTGAAGCAAGCCATTGTCCATTTCTTTGTCATATACAAAACGAACCGGCTTACCCTTTCTGCGATTCTTGATCCCCTTGGCCATTTTCTCTACAAAACTCATCGATATATCATGATCGATCTCGAGTTCCGCATCTTTGGTCACTTTAAAAAGCCAAGCTTCGAAAATGTCGAAGTCGAAATAAGGAAAGATCTTAGGAAGATTATAACGAATTATGTCCTCTAGCAAGATAATATGACGCTGCGAGGAGCGCGAGGGCAACTCTACGAAGCGGCCCACCGATTTGACGGGGACTTCAATAAGCGCATACTGGTCTTGGTAGGCCGTATTCTTTTTTCGCATGAGCACCCCCAAATAAATACTTTTATCGCGGATGTAAGGAAGCTGGGGTAACGACTCAATCATTAACGGAATAATGTTATTTCGAACTTGTGTCTCGAAATAATCGCTTACAAATTGCTTTTGCTCCTTGTTCAGTTGTCTTTCGGTGCGTAAGAAAACACCTTGCTCCTTTAACTCGATCTGGATGTTCTTCCAGATACGCTCGAACTCATTTTGTTGTCGGAGTACGATAGTTTGAATCTCGTCCAAAATGGCTTGGGGATTCTCTTCGAAGTAGATATCCAATTTTTTTCGCTTCTGCGAATAATCGGCCATACGCTTGAGGGTGGCTACGCGCACCCTGAAAAACTCATCGAGGTTGTTAGAGAAAATTCCCAGAAAACGGATACGTTGTTGCAGGGGTACCGTAGGATCGTTGGCCTCTTGAAGTACCCGGCCATTGAAACTAAGCCAACTGATGTCGCGGGGAATAAGTTTGGCAGTGACACCCATGATCAGCCGATTACATTTTTCTTCTCGCCGACCTCGTCATACAAGGTATGAATAAGACCATCGGCCAATCCGATCTTGGGCACATAGATCTCTTCGGCATCTGCCCAGCGCATGGCATTAATATAAACTTGCAAGGCCGGAACGATCACATCGGCACGATCTTCTCGCAATCGATAATGCTGCATGCGCTCCGCCAAGGTCAACTCACTAAAATCCTTGTGGTAGGCCTTAAGCAAGTCAAGATCCAAAGGCTTGCCCTCCTTTCGTTTAGAGAGGTTGAATACCTTGTTGATGTTACCCCCCGAACCAATAGCAGTAACATGATGGTGACCACGGGTTTTTTGGCGAAGAAAATCTTTCATCTCATTCCAGTCAACTTCCTTGACCTGGTCCTTTAAAAGACGAATCGTACCAATGTTGAACGATTTTTTAAAGACCAGGGCCCCATCACTAAAAAAGGTCAGCTCGGTACTGCCACCGCCCACATCAATATAGAGATACGATTCACCGCTGTCCATATAATCGGCCACATGGTTCTCATAGATAAGGGTGGCTTCTTCCTCTCCGCTGATCACCTTTATCGATACGCCCGTCTCGGCTTTTACGCGTTGCAATACATCGGTAGCATTGGCCGCATCGCGCATGGCAGATGTAGCACAGGCCTTGAGATGCTTTATGCCGTATACGTCGAGAAGTAACCGATAGGCCT
>CAZZLP010000006.1:2589-9035 GCA_964654705.1 uncultured Chitinophaga sp. | reverse complement strand
GCACAGGCCTTGAGATGCTTTATGCCGTATACGTCGAGAAGTAACCGATAGGCCTTGATCGTTTTGCAGAGCTGCTCCGTCTTTTTAGCAGAGATCTCGCCTTTCTCGAACACATCAAACCCAAGCCGCAGTGGCACGCGTACCAGCACGGTTTTGATAAACTCAGGTTTACTGTCGGGATATTCGATTACATCAGTAATCAGCAGGCGGGCAGCGTTACTGCCTATGTCGATGGCGGCGAGTTTCAATGTGACCCAAATTGTATGTTGCAATATATACAATATAAAAAATGCTGTCACAGAATTTTAGTCACACTTGGCTGATTGGGCAAGCCAGATGCTTTACGATTAGATAACGTGCCGTTAATATCAGCTTCACATTACCATTATTACTTTGAGAAACGCAGGCATGAATAAGAGACATCCCGATGTGGTCGTGTTGAGTGATGTTCACCTCGGAACCTACGGCTGTCATGCCAGAGAGCTGGTACAATATCTTAAAAGCATCTCCCCGCAGCTGTTGATCTTGAATGGCGATATCATCGATGGCTGGCAGTTCAATAAAAGTTATTTTCCGCCCTCTCACCTACAGGTCATCAAAGAAATTCTCTGTATGCTCGACCAGGGCACGCGAGTAGTCTATGTAACGGGCAACCACGACGAGATGCTTCGCAGATATAGCGATCTGCAACTGGGTAATTTTCAGCTTACCGATAAGCTCGTCATTGAAATGAACGGCAAGCGAACATGGATCTTCCATGGGGACGTTTTTGATGCCACTACCAAAGGAAGTGCCAAGATCATTGCCAAATTGGGCGGATGGGGATACGACTGGCTGATCATTATAAACCGACTTATCAACTGGTTATTGACAAGCCTGGGGCAACCCAAGATGAGTCTTAGCAAGAAGGTAAAGAATGGTGTAAAAAAAGCCGTTCGATGGATCGGGGATTTTGAGCAAACCGCTGCCGAGCTCGCCATCAACAAAGGATATGACTATGTAATCTGCGGGCATATTCACCAACCACAACAACGGGTCATTCAGACTGAAGAGGGTTCTGTGACCTATTTGAACAGCGGCGACTGGATAGAGAATCTGACCGCCTTGGAACTCACCCAACAAGAGTGGAGCATCTATCAATACAAAGAGGACGATTACCAGCAGGCCCCGGTAGTAAGTATGGAAAAACAGCTGCCGCTGCTAAATGTGGTCACCGATCAAATAGGCCTCCATATTCATAGGCTTCAATCATAACGACCCATGAAAATATTTTATGCAGTGCAGGCAACGGGTAACGGACACATCAGCCGAGCGATGACCCTTATGCCTCACTTGCAAAAATGGGGAACGGTCGATGTGTTCTTAAGCGGAAACAACAGTCATCTGGCAGCCCAATTACCTGTACGATTTCGGAGTCGCGGAATCAGCTTGTACTATAATAATACGGGGGGATTAAACTATTCGAAAATTGCCTTTCAACGCAACCCCCTGGCACTAATGAAAGAGATCAAAGAACTACCGGTCAGCCAATACGATTTGGTCATCAATGACTTTGATTTTCTCACGTCGGTTGCCTGCCGGCTACAGCGCGTGCCCTCGGTACACTTTGGGCACCAGGCCAGCTTTCGCTACACAGAAACACCCAGGCCCGCTCAGCGACAATGGCATGGCGAACTATTGCTAAAGGATTATGTACAGGCCACCCATCACATTGGGCTTCATTTTAAAAAGTATCACCCCTCAATTTTTGGCGCCATCATAAAAGAAGAGATCCTTCAGGCGGCCCCCTCGGAACAATCGCATATTACCGTATACCTGCCGGCACTGAGTGATCAGACATTGCTTCGCTTGCTTTCGCCTGTTACGGACCAGTTTTTCGAGATCTTTTCGAAAGAAACAAGATCGCTGACCAGAAAAGGAAATCTTCTGTTTAGGCCGATAGAGCAGCAAGCCTTCAATCGCAGCCTGATCCACTGTAGCGGTATCATCTGCGGAGCCGGATTTGAAACGCCGGCCGAGGCCTTACAATTAGGAAAGAAGATCTTGGCCATCCCCATAAAAGGACAGTATGAACAATACTGTAATGCCGCAGCACTCGATCAGCTCGGGGTCATGACTATCTCCTCTACTGAATCAGTCCAAACACAGCATATACGTCGCTGGCTCGATCAGGGCAAGACGTTGCATCTTGATTATAGCCAAAGTATTCAGGAAGCGCTGGAGTATCTTTTTTCGGTGGCAGCAACCCGCCAGCCAAGCGCACCCATTATAGGGCAGCCGATCTGCGCTCCATAAGTCGGTGCAGATAAATACGGGCGAACTGGATCAGGTTCCATTCTTCAGGATCGGCCACTTCGATGGGATCGATGGTACTAAGTTGGGAACGCAGCGATTTTAAAAAGATGAAAGAGCCATCGGGTGCCTCCGTGTAAAAGGAGCGCAAGGCAGCATCAATTAACTCAATTACTTTTTTTTGACTGCGAGAAGAACGGATGGTCTCAATTAAAACCTGGTGAGACAATAAAGCAGCGGAATTCATGCAATTGGATTGGAACGTAAAAGTAGGGGAGTCGGTGATCAATCGGACAATTCCAATATTAAGTTTTCCGCGAAGGCCAAAATTTAATATTGCAGATAGCCTACCGAAACGAAAAAATAAAGGCCCATCCGAGGATGGGCCTTTAAAAAATTGATAACCACTATTTTACTTGAAGACGGTCCATCCTTTCCACCAAGTAGACTGAGCGCCAGCAGGAGCTACCCCACCACGGAAGGTGACCGTTTTGTCAAAAAATGTGTCGCCGGTAAATTTGGGATCGGTAAAGCCACCACCGGTAAGGATACGCTGATTGCCATTAGATCCCGCAAATGGTGTGGGATCAAAGGCAGTATAATTTAAAGGCTGAATCAACCTTGCGTCAGAAATGTTCACTAACAGATCATTGCCATAAAAGGGATTAGTAAACCAAGTAGCAAATGCCGCATCAGAGTTGATCGTAGCCCCAGCGGTGCCTGCGAAAAAGGTATTCACGGTGTTTCCGGCCAACGTGTTGTTGCGCAAACGAATAGAACTGTCCTCGATATTCAGGGCGGTAGAGATTCCGGTAGTAGCATCGATCTCGATACCCCTTGGCCATCCCAGAATGATCGAGTTGAAAATAGAAATGGCTGTATTACGACGAATATGAGCAGCTCCCCGGTAAAGAGGATTGCCAATATTTGTTAGCGTGGCGCGAGGACCAATAGCAGTGATGTTGCTAAAGATAGCCGATGTTTTAGGTGTGGCGGAGGTGCCGGTCGCATTATTATCACTCTCGAATGCTTCGGAGCGAGAAATGTCTGCGATTACCGAGTCTCTGAAGATAATACCGAACTGCACTTTACCGCTATAGCCATTATCAGTATCAAAATCATCATCTTGTGTCTTGTAAGCGATAAGATATTTACAATTGACCGTGCCACCAAACCATTCGAAGGCGTCATCCTTGGCATACGTAACTTGTATGTTTTCGATGGTAGTACCGCTTCCGACGCCAGCCATGGTCAAGCTGTTAATCTCCTTGTCGGGCTGAAACGCATACCCCGCATATTCGATGCGAACATACTTTAAAGAGCCTGAGTTGTCGCTAGGAACAGGGGTTGGAACGGCTGCATCTCCAGAGCCAGCCAATCCATCACCATTGGCATTGTCAATACCACCTTCAACTTGATACAAACCATTCGTACCATTAAAGCTGGTATTGATTGGTGCTTTTCCACACAGCACGATGCCCCCCCAGTCTCCCGATTGAGGATTGGGAGAAGCAGAGGTAAATACGATTGGGTCGGTGGGTGTGCCCTCAGCAATCAGTTTGGCACCGCGCGTAATAATGAGTGCGGCGACATCAGAGCCACTAAAAGATCCACGAATTACCGTACCGGGCTCAATAGTCATAGTCTTATTATTGACCATGTAAACAAGTCCCTTAAGAATGTATGTGTTTTGCTTTCTAAGAATGGTATCTGCACTAATGCGACCTTGTAAGGTAATCGTTTGGCCTGTTGTGGAGCCACCGCCGCCGCCATTAACAACCACTACCTGAATTTCGCCGTCGGTTTCGATCTTTCTGCAACTGGTTACACCCAGCAACAACAAGCTACACAGAAAAATAATTGAATACTTCATACTATTTGTTTTAGATGTTTTAGAGGTTATATTGGAATGAAAAACTAAAGGTAGTACCCTGTCTACGGGTAAAACGGTACGCATCGGCTTTACGTTGAAAAGAATTCTTGGCATCTGCGTTTTGATAAAAATATTGGGTAGCATTTAAGATATCGGAGATGTTCAAGCGCAATTCGCCTTTTTTATCCATGATCTTTTTAGCCAACTGATAATCGAGCAAAGGACGGGGTGCTTCCCAAATATTGGGAGAGCCGGCACCCGAGGTAAGATCACCAACCAAATAGATTCGCTCTCCGACCTGGTTAAATAACAAGGTACTGCTCACCCCTGACTTCTCATGATCGTATAAAAGACCTACGTTCAGCAAGTAAGGAGACTGGCCTTGCAAGGGACGATCGATCTGGAACCCTTGGTCCTTTACATTACTTTTGATATATGAGGCATTGATTTGAAAGGTGAAATTTTTGAGTGCGCTCGCAAAATCCAACTTTTTTCTGAACTCCACCTCCAAGCCATAGGCAGTGGCCTTATCGGGATTTTGAAAGCTAAAGGTACTGGCACCACCGGCACCCTCGTTAAAAAGTTGCTCAATGGGGTCATTGAATAACTTGTAGAACAGACCTGCAGTAAATACCTCGCCAACCTTAGGATACACTTCGTAGCGAAGGTCGAAATTAGAAATCTTGGTTCTTTTCAGTAAAGGATTTCCTTGTACCGAAGCATTCAACTCAAAATCATAGATATTCAAGAAAGAAAGCTCGCGCAACTCGGGGCGAATTACGGTCTGAGAACCCGAAAGTCGCAAATTGGTCTTGGAATTTAGCTTAAAGGTTGCGTTAAGGCCAGGCAAAAAGTCGAGCACCTTAGAATACGAATGACGAGGGTCCCACCTTTTTACGCTGCCTACTAGTTGGTCGAAATTCTCAACACGTAACCCCCACACTACGCGAACGGCATTACTAAATTGATTATCGAATTGAAGAAAGCCGGCGTTTAATATAGTATTGGCCATGTACCGGAAGTTTCTTCCCTTGATGGCATCAAAAGCAAATTTGTTATCGGTCCCATTTCCAAAATTCGCCGGTGCAAAAACATTGTCGGCAGAAAGGGCGCGCAAAACAGGATTATCGCGAGGCAGGTAATTAGCAAAAAGTTGAGCGTCGTACAAACGATCCTTGACCTGAAACATATACCCACCCTTTATGGTTTGTTTTTGACCAAAGGCAGTATACCCGTAACTTAAATCGCCACCAGCTGTATAAATGTAATCACTGAGCGATTGGTAGATACGACTGCCGCTTTGTTGAGAGAGCGTATTGGAGAGCAGTAACTTATATGGGTCTTGAGTGCCGATGGGCCTTGTATAAGCAATACGGCGTTGATCCGGGACATAGCCATCCAAAATATTAAATGAACCATACCATTTTAACTTAAGCGCAGCACTCAGTGAGTGATCACCATTTATTTGAGAAGTCAAAAAAGTGTTTTGTTTGAACTGCAATTCATTAGCACGCAGGTCTTCAGCCCTGTTAAAATCTACCCCACTACGAATTGTTACGAAAGAAGGGGCATTTACACTTAAGATAGATTTGACCGAAATACGATTCATTGAATTAAGCTGCAACGACAAACCACCAATGGCTCCTACGGACAGGTCTTGCAGGTATCGCGTATCTTGAAAATCAGAGTTCACGCTAAATACCCCACCGGCCAAGGTATTGGAACGGTTGAGCAATTCCACAATACGGTAATTACGATTATAGCTAACCCCAAGGGTAGCTCCAACTATCTTTCCGAACAACTTACCGCTTACCCCTCCATTCATTTGAATGGAATGATTGGGCATAATGGATGACAGCAAAGGACTCCAGGCATTTCTTAGCTGCTTTCCGATTGCAGTTTTATCGGCAAACGATAAGGTATCAAAAGCTGATTTGCGCGTGTATGAAGCAGGCAAGGCACGGGTGCCATCATCAAATCCTAACCAGTCCGTGGGACTGCTGTAGTCTTTGTAAAAATCTTTTCCCAGTGTTTGACCATTGAATCCGGTACCCACCTGTATTTGAAAAAAGTTCTTGGCAGGAATATCCTTGGTATTGACTTGAATAAGACCACCCGCCCATTCGCCGGGATACTCAGGAACAAAAGCTTTGTTAATGACGATATTGTCTATAACGTTCGAGGGAATTAAATCGAATGAGAACGTTTTGCGATCAGGCTCAGTGCTGGTCAGCAAAATTCCATTAATCATCGCTTGGTTATAGCGGTCGGCCAAGCCACG
>CAZZLP010000006.1:0-2489 GCA_964654705.1 uncultured Chitinophaga sp. | reverse complement strand
TTGGGTTCGTAGCCGATCGCGGTAAAGTCAAGCACATACTTTTTTCCCGCTTGCAGTGCCAACGTAAACCGACCATCCATGTCAGACATGGCCCCGGCATTACTTCCCTGAATCTTGATGGTCACGCCGGAGAGCCCTTCGTTCTTATTATTGGTAATCTTTCCCGTCAGCTTGATATTCTGTGCACCGGCCAGAAAAGATCCGCTAACGATCAAAAAAATAGCGATCTGAAAAATGCGTAAAAACATGCTCGATTTCTTTGATGCAAAATTGAGAAGCGGGTGTTACCCCTGTCTTACTGCATTGTTAAGAGATGATTAACTCAATATGAACGGAATGTTACCTGAGCTAGCCAATCCTGCCGTTCCGGAATGCAACGAGGCGGCCCTAAAGAATAAACCAGCTTTCAACTAAGAGTTTGATTACCTGCTATTTAAATAACAGATTATCTAATTATTAATTCTGCCTGGGGCGACTTTCAGCTGCCCGGACCAAGGTAATTTTGTGCTGTAAAGACTTAGATAATTCAGTAGAGGTCTTTTTAAAACAACCTGCCATGTCCGGACTCAACTCCTTTTTAAAAATTTTCATGCCAAAGAATGCGGTTTTCTTTGAGCTATTTGAACAAGTAGCCGAAAACCTGTCCATTATGGGCACCCAGCTAAAAGCCGTGGTGGCAGAACATGACATAGACAAAAGGGTCGCATTGATTGCCGTAATAGAAGACTTGGAACACCAAAACGACGACCTGACCCATAATTTATTTACCGAACTGGGACGCAATTTTATCACTCCTTTCGATCGTGAGGACATTCATGCGCTAGCCACCTCATTAGATGATATCGCCGATTACATTTACGGATCGGCCAAGAAAATGAATTTCTACCGCGTTAACACGAACGACATGGGCATGCAAAAATTTGCAGAGCTCATCGAGCAAGGCTGCCAACAGGTAAAGATCGCCGTAACGCAGCTGCGCGATATGAAAAATATCAAAGCTATCACCGAAGCGATGATCAAGATCAACAGCATAGAGAACCAAGCGGATGATATCTTTGACATGAGTATCGAAAGACTGTTTGCCTTAGAAGAAAATGCAAAAGAGGTCATTAAGATCCGAGAGATCTATCAGGTAATGGAGCTGGCCACCGACAAATGCGAAGATGCCAGTAATGTGATCGAATCCATTATTATTAAATACGCTTAACCCGGCTCATGACCCCTTTTCTCATCTCCATCATCGTGCTGGCACTGGTGTTCGACTACATCAATGGTTTTCACGACGCGGCCAACTCTATCGCTACGGTTGTTTCTACCAAGGTGCTCACCCCTTTTCAAGCGGTATTGTGGGCGGCCATCTTTAATTCAGTGGCCTTTTTTATTTTTAAAGATCATGGTGTGGCCAATACGGTAGCCAAAACGGTAGATGCCAGTAAGGTTGAATCGGCCATTATGATGCAGGTCATCTTTGCCGGTCTGATCGCCGCAATTGCCTGGAACCTGCTGACCTGGTGGTTCGGTATTCCATCCTCCTCTTCTCATACGCTAATTGGAGGATTTGCCGGAGCCGGTGTAGCAGCAGCCGGAGTAGATGCCGTTAATTCTGCGGTGATTATCAAAACGGTCAGCTTTATTTTTCTGGCGCCTCTAATTGGTATGTTGATGGCCTTCATTATGTCTCTATGGTTCTTGAGCTCGTTTCGCAAAGGCTGGACCTCTAAGATTTTTTCTGTGCTAGTCATCTGTTACGTCGCTTATTTTTTAGCTGCCAACATTGAGACCGACCCCGCCGCTTTGATGGGTAAAACACATTACAAGGAGTATTGGGTTCAGGTGATCTTCTACTCAAAGAACTTCAAATGGATCTTGCTCGCCACGATCCTGCTTACCATGGCAATCTTTGCCTTATACCTTAGCAAGCTCAACGCCCACCGTTCCAATCTCTGGTTTAAAAAGCTACAACTTGTTTCGTCGGCAGCCTTTAGCATCGGCCATGGCGGTAACGACGCACAAAAGGTAATGGGAATCATTACCGCTGCACTCATTGCCGGTGGTAACATCTCTAGCTTCGAAGAAATGCCTCAATGGGTTCCCATTGCTTGTTATGCCGCCATCGGGTTGGGCACCATGAGCGGGGGATGGAAGATCGTCAAGACCATGGGCACGCGCATTACCAAAGTAACTCCCTTCGAAGGGGTGGCTGCCGAGACCGCTGGCGCCATCACTTTATTTATGACCGAGGCGCTCAAGATTCCTGTCAGTACTACGCATACCATTACCGGAGCCATTATGGGAGTGGGCGCCACCAAACGATTATCGGCCGTACGCTGGGGCGTTACCATCAATCTTGTCTGGGCCTGGATCTTGACCATCCCCGTTAGTGCATTGCTGGCGGGTCTGATCTACTGGCTCATGCGCTTCTTCTAATTTTTTTGTGCCCAAACTTTGATGAGAAATACGGAGTTTTGCTCTGCAATTCATCCTATGTC